>NZ_CAUVXI010000037.1:0-8034 GCF_963555845.1 Protofrankia sp. Cas8
CGTTTCGGACGCCAAGTGTGCCGAACGCCAAGTGTGCCGGACACAAGGTACGGCGGACACAATGTGCGAACGGCCCGGATCGGCCGTGTCGGGTCGTAGCCGGCCTTTTGCGCGGACCGTCGACGGTGGGGCGCCGCTCGCCACTGTCGAGGTAGCGTTCGCAGGTGCCATCCGTCCATGTGGTGACCACCGCAGCCGGGGCCAGATCGATCGGCGACATGAAGAGGCGAGGCCGACTGCCGCTCGCGGTGTACCCGCACATGCCCGGTCGGTTGGGCCTGACGGCCGACCAGGCGGCGGTGTTGTGGCGCAGCGGTGGACCCGGCGCGGAGAATGGTCGGTTCTGGCTGCGGGCGTGTTTGAATGCCTACCCCGGACTCGCCTGGATTCATTCCGACTCGATGGGGGTCGACGACCTGCCACTGGCGGAACTGGCGGCTCGGCAGATAGTACTGACGAATGCGGCGGGCGCACATGCCCGACCTATTGCCGAATGGGTCATGCTTGGTGTGCTCATGGCAAGTAAGAGGCTTGTCGACTTCCTCGGGCGCTGCGCCCACGGTATCTGGGATACCAGCATCGTTCCGCGGGATCTGGTGGGCCGGCGTGCGCTGCTACTGGGTCTGGGTTCGATCGGCACGGAGGTAGCGAGGCTACTGGAGCCTCTCGGGCTTGACGTCGTGGCCGTGACCCGCAGCCCACGAGCCAGGGCGGTGGCCGGGGTCACGGCCGTCGTGCACGACGGCTCGTGGCGGGAGATGCTCGCTGACACGGACTTTCTTGTGTGCACGCTCCCGCTCACCGACCGGACCACGGGCCTGCTCGGTCAATGGGAACTCGCGCAGCTGCCGTCCCATGCGTGGATCATCAGTATTTCCCGTGGTCCGGTCATCGACCAGGATGCGTTGATCGCCCTGTTGGACGCCGGCCGCATCGCCGGGGCCGTCCTCGACGGCTTCAGCCAGGAGCCGCTGCCTGCGACGGATCCGTTGTGGCAGCGGCCGAATGTGGTCGTCCTGCCGCACCACACCTGGTGCTCCCCGAGCAGTCGGTCCCGGCTCGAGGTTCTCTTCGCCCATCAGCTCCGTCGATGGCTGGCCGGTGAGCGCCTGCTTAACGTGGTCGACTGTCGTCGCGGTTACTAGGACGTGGTGATGCACCGATAAGAGGGCTGTTCAACCGGCATTGATGGACATTTCATCATGATGGTCGTCGGGACACTGCCGCCTTGACCGTGACCGTCTGCCTAATCGGTGTCGATCTTGTTTCCCGAGGGCGCCAGAACATACCATTTTGCGCCGAACCCGTTGATTCCCTGACCGTTGACGTCCCCGGGGCTGGTGTCACCGACGTAGTAGTAGAGCGGGTGGCCGCCGTAGGTGACCTCCCGCGTCCCGTCAGGTCGGGCCGTGGTACCGAGCAGAGCGACAGTGACGCCGGCGCCGGCTGTGGGCGCGCCCGCGGCGACGTATGGCGGCCAGGCCGCCGCGCAGGCTCCGCTGCACGACGATGTGGTGCCTTTATCTGCCTCGAAGAGGTACAGGGTCCGTCCGCCGGCGCCGACCAGGACATTACCGACCTTGGTCGGGCCGACGGCGACGGTCGCCGCCGTCGATACCGCCGTACCGCCGGTAGAAGGTACCGCCCCACCGCCCGTGGCAGGCGTCGTGTGGGCCGGGGTGCCGTAGCTGCTCCCGGCACCGTCGTCGCTGCTGCCTGCGCACGCGGCGAGGACGGTGGCCACCGCCATGGTGGACACGATCATGCTGATTTTCTTCATCACGGCTCCCATTCGCTCTGACCGCCGGAGGACAGCCGTCGCTCGTCCCGGCGAGTGGTCACTGTTCATCACGTCCGGGCCCGCCCGGCGGTTCAACCCCCGCGCGGGTCGGCACAGCCGGCGACAGGTCGGCGGGCGGCGGGCGGCAGGTGACAGGCGGGCCACCGGCGGAGTCAGAGCGGTGCGCTCACCAGGCGGCGGCCGTCGTCGGTCATCACCAGCACCTCACGGATCTTCTCGCGCGGCAGCCGTGTGCTGCCCTGGACCCGGGCATCCCCGGCGTAGGTCGCGACCCAGGTGGCGGCGACCTCACGTGTGCCGTCAGTGGCCACCACCACCAGTTGGCAGTGTTCCTCCGACGGCACCCCGCTGACAGTGATCGTTAGACCGGTACCGACGCCGACCTGTGCGAACGAGATCGTCGTATGCACCCGTGTCGTCGAATCCGTGGCGGACACGACCGTGCGTGCCGGGGGGTCGGACCCGGATATGCCCAGCCCCGCGGCAGTGCCGCTCACCGCGACCACTGCGGCTGCCGCAACGGCCAGCAGTCGATGACGGCGACGGCGGCGCTGCGCCGTCACCGCCCGGGCGGCCGTGACCATCCGCGGTAGCAGGTCCGGCGATGGTGCGGGCAGTCCTGATGCCGCCTCCTGGGGGCTCAGCCGCGACAGCAGCCCGGGCAGCTCCGCAAACTCGCTGAGCGTGTCCCGGCAGCGGGTGCAGCCGGCCAGATGCGCCTGAACCGCGGTTCGTTCGGCTGGCTCCAGTGCCCCGAGGACCAACGCACCGAGCGTCAGCTCAGCCTGCTCGCACCTCATCTGCTCACTCCCCGCTCCCGCAGGGCGAGCTTCAGCGCCCGGAGCCCGTAGAACGCCCGTGACTTCACCGTCCCGACCGGAACGCCCAGAGCTTCGGCGGCCTCGGCCACCGACCGGCCCCGGTAGAAGGTCTCGACAATCACCGCGCGGTGTGCCGGACTCAGCGTTGCCAGCGCGTCCGCGACCAGCCAACGCTCCATCGCACGCTCGATGTCGTCCGCCGCGGGGACCTCCGTGACATCGACATGCGACACTTCGTACGGCCGTGACCGCCGTGCCCGGTATTGGTCGCACGCGATGTTGTGGGCCACAGTGAGCAGCCAGGACCGGATCGAGCCGCGATCGGGGTCCGCCACCGCGTCCAGGCGTCGCCATGCCCGCAGGAACGTCTCCTGCACAATGTCCTCGGCCCGTCCTCGGTCCCCGTCCGTCAGCCGGTTCGCATAGGTGAACACAGCGCTACCGTGCTCCTCTTGGAGCGCGCGTAGGACCGTTTCCTCGTCCCGGCGAGCCGTCACCTTCTCATCACGGCTGAACATGTCCGATGGTTCAGACGGATGCTCTCATCCACGCGGCTGGCTGGACCCGGACTGCCGGCCGGGCCGGCGACGGCTGGGCCGCGCGGGCCGCTGGCCGACCTGCGGCAAAATCGCGCGCACCGGCGCGACCGGAGCATTCCGCCGGCCGTCGGCGCCGTCTTCGCCTTCGTTCTGGACGTCGCCAGTGCGCCTGGCAGCCGTTGTCATCACGACCCGCGCGGCGGGCGAGCCGGGCCGGGCAGCGGTCGCAGTACCGGTTGCGGTACCGGCTGCGGCGCCACGGCCATCGTCACCGCCCGCACCGCCCGCACTGCCCGCACCGCCCGCACCGCCCGCAGTGCCCGCAGTGCCCGCAGGCTTTGCGGTCTCGAGCTGATGAGCGACAGCCATCGCATGGTTGATCGGGATGGAGTACCCGGCCCGCATCCCGGCCGGCAGATACTCGTTGAACATCGTGGCAGCGGTATCCATACCGACCACCTGACCCGCCGCGCTGACCAGCGGACCACCGGAGAAGCCGGGTTTGATCGCGAGGTTGGTCCTGATGAGGCCGGTCAGCTGCTCGGCGTTGCCGCCACCGGGGTCGGTGGCGGTGATGCTCTGGTTGAGGGCGGTGACAGCGCCGGTGACGACGGTCGGTGCCCCACCCTCGGCATTGCCGACGGCTGCGACGGAAGCGCCTATCGAGATCTTCGCCGAGTCTCCGATCGGCACCGTGGTCAGCCCGGCAGCGCCGCGCAACTGGAGCACGGCGACATCATTGGTTGCGTCGGCGCCGACGACCGCGGCTGGATACGCGCGTCCGGTGCTGGCGACGGTGACGGTGATGCTTGCGGCGTCCTGGATGACGTGATTGTTGGTGAGCACCTCACCGGCGGAGTTCAGCACCATGCCGGTTCCCGCGGCGGACCCGCTCTGCGAGGCGAGCGTGGAGACAATGCGCACCACACCCGGCGTGACCCGGTCTGCGACACCGGATCGCTGCGAGGGAATGGGGCTGCCGGTCGCCGCGGTGACCAGGCCGGGAGCGGCGAAGGTACGGATGGCCGGACCCGGGACGATGGTGGCGTCGAGGAGACCACCCGCCATACCGGACGCAGGGGTCCCCGTACCGATCGCGACGGCGGAGCCGGTCATGCACGCCGTCACACACCCAAGGGCGGCTGCCCGCAGTCGCCACGCGGAGGTACCGGGACGCTCCTCACCCACCATGCGGACCTCCTCGTGAGTCAACCGCCAGGGCTGGCGCCGCCAGAGCCCCGCGGTTCGAGCCCCTGCCGCTTTGCCGCACCTGCCGGTTGCCGACTGCCGACTGCCGGACCTCGACCACCGCGGTCGAGGTCCGGCGATCTAACCCAATCGCGTGGCCGTCCCCGGGCGATCACCGAACGGTCAGATGGGGGGCACATCACGCCGAAACCACTGCCAGCCCACCCGCATCGCGCCGTTCGGTGATCGCCCGGTGATCGTTCGGTGATCGCCCGGCGATCGTTCGGCGATCGTTCGGCGATCGCGCTCCCTTTCTGCTACCGGCCCAGACGTTGGCGGAGCCCGGCCAGGAGTATCTCCATCCCGAACCGGTACTCCTCGTCATGATCACAGGTCGCAAGATCGGGAACGGCCGCGGCCAGCGCGGGGAAGCCGCCCGCCTGGAGCTCCTCGATCTGTCGCGCCCACACCCCAGGCGATGGGGACCGCTCGACCAGCGAACTGCCGCCGCCGGCGAGTTCGCGCAGGAGGGCCCCGGTATGAAGAGCGACGATGGCGCGTATCGCGTGGACGGAGGTGGCCTTGTCGAAGCCGGCGTCAGCCAGCAGAGCCACCCCGGTATCGAACGCCCGGATAGCCACTTTCGAGCGCACCGGCCGGGTGGCCAGTAGAATGAAGGCAGCAGGATGAGCCAGCGCCACGCGGCGGAATTCATTGGCAATGGCCTGGACCCGGTCTTCCCATGGTCCGATCGTCGCCGGGGTTATATCGATTTCATCGAGTATGACCGTGGTCACCCCGTCGAGTACCGCGGCCTTGTTGGGAACGTGGTTGTACAGGGACATGGCCTCCACTCCGAGCACGCCAGCGAGACGGCGCATGCTGAGCGCGTCGACGCCGTCGCGATCGACGAGTCGGACAGCGGCATCGATGATCCGCTCACGACTGAGTGGCTGGCGGGTGCCGGCTCGGTTGCTCTTCGCCATGTTGGCTACTGTCCGTCCTCGGTTCACGGGACCTGTGGCTGCGCGAGACACGTGCCCGGCAGATCACCATCCGGTCATTCGGCGAACAAGGGGACCGGACGGGCCGGGTCGGAGCAGTTGAGAACTTACACGCGGCTGCTAATCCGGCGCCTGCGAACCCACCTCGCGATGACAGAGAGTCGCAAGCTGGGTCGTCACGTCACGCAAGAGCGGGAGCGGCACAGATAGGGATGACGGTGCGGGGTACTGCGCCTGCTACGGCGAATCCGCAGCCACGGGCGGGGAGGCGGGCCCGTCCGTGGCTGCGGATCGCGGTCTTCGGGTCGCGGTCTTCGGGTCGGCAGCGGCGACGCCGAGGACCTCTCGCGGGTGGTGCGCTCACCGTCGACGGCGTTCGACGTTCCGAGCGTGAACTTCTCGTATTAGCGGATCCGTTGGTAACGGGACGTCACCAACGCAACGACCGTTGCCCCTGGCAGCCCGTGCTTCCACTACCTGAAGTAGTTGCGGTGGAGCGATTCGTCGCCGTCCCAGCGGCCGGACACGGTGCCTGCCGGCAGAGCGTTCGTGGCCATGGCGGGTTTCTTTCTCTTCCTTGACTTACGGCGTAAGGGTGTCCTGGTACCGTGCCACGCCGACTGAACGTTGTCAACGCACACAGCTTCTGGTGGGGCCGGCCGGTGGGCTATCCCGCGCATCTGCGGATCGGCAGGGGGGATCCAAGTCACGGCGGCGGAGAATTCGTTGGGTAATCGGTTGAACCCAGAATGGTATTACTGGTAGTGCCGATGAATCGGCGGCGGGATCGGCACGGAGCGCAACATCGCCGGGGCCGCCGCGACATGACGCATGATCGACAGGTTCTGTCGACGGGGGCGGTCGTCCGTGGTGTCCGGGCTTGCCGTCGGTCCCGTGGCTGCCCGGTCACCAGGCATCGAGCGCGTCCCGGTCGACAATGCGTCCCGGTCGGATTACCGGCCGAACATCATCCGCCATTGTTCGATGGTACGAGGCCGGAAAACGGTGTTGTCGCGCCGAACCGTTGACATTGGCGCCGACGGCTGTGCTGAATAGAGATGCCCGGGAAAGACGACCGGGTCGTCCGGGAGCGCGGCCAGCGCTCGCAGACTTGTGTACATGGCGTCGGGGTCACCGCCCGGAAAGTCGGTACGTCCACAGCCTTCCAGAAAAAGCGTGTCGCCTGCGACCAGTCGCCCGCCGTTCACCAGGAAACACTGGCTTCCGGGCGTGTGCCCGGGGGTGTGCAGCAGCCGGATGGCCACCGCGCCGACATCGACCACGTCGTCGTGGTCATGACTGACCAGGTCGGTGGCGCCGACCCCGGTGGTACGCCGCACCCATTCGGCTTCGTCGCGGTGTACGTGCACGGGAACCTGAACGCGGCCGAGCAGATCGTGCAGCCCGGGGAGGGAGAAACCGAGCATCTCGCCACCGACATGATCGGGATGATGGTGTGTGACCAGCACGCCGGTGAGCCGCATGCCGTCACCGGCAAGGGCCGCGAGGATGTCGTCGATCGCATACGCCGGATCGACCACGACCGCGTCCCGGGTTTCCTGATCGCCGATCAGGTACGTGAAGTTGACCATCTGAGTCGCGATCGGGTCGCCGACGGCGTAGTCGCGCCCGGACAGCAGCTGACGGAAGTACAGACGGTTGACCATGGGCCCAGGTTACGGCGGGCGCACCGTCGACGCGGCCGGGCGCTGCGCCGCGCTCGGTGTGGAGGGTCAGAACATTCTCTCGATCAAAAACCCCACATCGTTGCTATCAGTCACGGCTTGGAGATGTCACCGTCGGTCGATGTCAGCGTCGGCTACGTTGACCGTGGGTAGCGTGCGATCAACTGGGTGTGTGGTGGGCGGCCTGGCGGTGTCGAGTCGGCACCGAGTATGACAACTGCAATCTTGCGGACGCGAGGCGTTCGTCCGGGCATCACGTGGACGTCGTTCTCCGCTGCTTTGTTCCCAGTACCCGTCTCATCGTCAGAAAGGTCATCCATGACCTCCCGTCGCAAGGTCGTCGGATTAACTGCTGTGATTCTCGCGTTCGGCTGTGTTGCCGCCGGCGTGACCGCCACCGCGGCCAGCGCCAATTCCAATGACACCGATCGACACGACTCCCAGCATTACCCGCGGAGTTACGAGATCGGGCTCTTCGGCGACATGCCGTACGGTCCCAAGGGCCGGGCGCAGTATCCCAACGTCATCGCCGACATGAACTCCCAGAACCTGGAGTTCTCCGTATTCGACGGCGACATCAAGAACGGCAGTGAGCCGTGCTATGCAGATGTTGACGGTTCCGCGCAGCAGGCTGGTCAGCCGGATGTCTACAAATACTCCCTGAATCTGTTCAGCCAGTTCCGGGATCCGGTCGTCTACGTTCCCGGCGACAACGAGTGGACGGACTGTGACCGGCCGTCCACCGTGGGGCCGACGTTCGATTCGGTCGACCGTCTGAACTACCTCCGCCAGGTTTTCTTTCCGGACAACCGGAGCCTGGGGAGTCGTACCATCCGGCTGACGAGGCAGAGCCCGCAGTACCCGGAGAACGTGCGTTGGACGCGTGGCCCGGTGACCTACGTCGGCATCAACGTCCCCGGCAGCAACAACAACTACATTCCCGACGGTGATGTCAAGGACGGCCCGCAGGCCGAGGCCAACGCGGAGTATGCCGCG
>NZ_CAUVXI010000037.1:8059-11773 GCF_963555845.1 Protofrankia sp. Cas8
CGCTGCCAACCTACAGTGGATCACCGATTCCTTTGCGGCGGCAAAGGCGAGCGGCTCGACAGCCGTCATGATCACTTTGCAGGCCGACATGTTTGGTGACAGTCCCACTACCCCGGGTGGAACGACTACCGACCCGACCGATCATTTCGCCGACACCAAGGCCCTGCTGGCCCGCGCGGCGGTCGACTTCGGTAAGCCGGTTGTTCTGGTCAACGGTGACAGCCACTACTTCACGGTGGACAAGCCGCTCAGTGATGACGCGGGGAACGTGATCGAGAACTTCACCCGGGTGATGACGTTCGGTAGCTCGCTCAACCACTGGGTCAGCGCTACGGTCGACCCGACGGACCCGGCGGTCTTCAGCTTCCACCAGCACATCGTCACCGCGAACCTCCCCGTCTATACGTTCAACTGAGAGCTCCGTTGGAGCTCGCATGTGATCGGCGGGTCACCTCCAGGCGGTTCCCGGTCGGGCTGCCGGCCGAACCGGTATCAACCTACTAGCATGACATGTCGGCACCACGCCTGAGATAGGTGACCTGAGATAGGTGACCTACGTAGGTGACCTGAGATAGGTGGATCGTATCTGCCCCCCTTGACAGTTCTGACTTCATCGGCTTTGACTATTCATTTGTGCGTCGGTGGACTGGTCGGGACTGTCGAGGGGGAGCAGGATCATGAAAACGCTGAGTGTGCCAGTAGTGTTCATCCATGGTCTGTGGCTGCACTCGACGAGCTGGCGGAACTGGACCGAGTTGTTCACAGAAGCCGGCTATGAGACGGCGACTCCCGAATGGCCAGGGGCCGGCGCCACGGTCGAAGAGGCCCGTGGGAACCCGGAAGCGCAGGCCGGCAAGGGACTGAGCGAGATCATCAGTCATCACGGCGAATTTCTGCAGACCTTCGCCGCCAAGCCGATCGTCATCGGCCACTCCTTCGGCGGTCTCATCGCGCAGAGCCTGCTCGGCCAGAATCTGGCCGCGGCCGCGATCGCGATCGATCCAGCGCAGATCCGAGGTGTTCTGCCGCTGCCCGTCGCTCAGCTCAAGTCCGCGTTCCCGGTCCTGCGGAATCCGTTGAATATTACCAAGAGTTTCGTCCCGAACAAGCAGGAGTTCAGGTATGGATTCGGCAACGAGCTGAGCCGTGAGGAGTCCGACGAGCTGTATGACATGTGGACGATCCCGTCCCCGGCCCGCCCGTTGTTCGAAGCCGCGGCCGCGAACGTCGCGCCGAATTCCCCGGCGAAGGTCGACGTGAAGAACTCGACCCGCGGTCCACTGCTCATCATCTCCGGCCGCCAGGATCACACGGCTCCCGATGCGGTCGCCCGCGCCACCGTCAAGTGCTACCGGCATTCGAGCGCGGTGACCGACCTCAAGCAGTTCGACCGTGGTCATTCCCTGACCGTCGACCATGGCTGGCGCGAGATTGCCCAGACCTCCCTGGACTGGCTTCGATCGCAGGGCCTGTAGGTACCGCCAGCTGGACTGCTCGACGGCTCTCGATGGGGCCTGCGCCGGGCGATACCCTGCCGACGTGGCAGCGAGTGCGGACGGGTTCGACGCGGTCGTCGTCGGCTCCGGTCCCAACGGGCTCACGGGCGCGGTCACGCTCGCCGAAGCCGGCTGGCGGGTGCTCGTCATCGAAGCCGCGCCGACCGCCGGCGGCGGGCTGCGCACCGAGGAGCTGACCCTGGCGGGGTTCCGACACGATGTGTGCGCCACCGTGCTGCCGCTGGCGCTGGCCTCGCCTGCGCTGCGTGCGCTGCCACTGGCGGCGGAGGGCCTGCGTTGGGCACATCCGCCGGTGCCACTCGCGCACCCGTTTGAGGACGCGCCGGCGGCGCTGCTGCACCGCGATGTCGTGCAGACGGACACCGATCTCGGGGCGCGGTCGGGGTGGAGCCGACTGCTCGCCCCGCTCGCCGCCGACGCGGACCGTCTCGCCACCGGCCTGCTCGCCCCGCTCGATCTGCCCCCGCCGGCCCCGGTCACGCTGGCCCGGTTCGGGGCCCGCGGGCTGTGGCCGGCGACGATGCTCGCCCGGCTGGCGCTGCGGGGCGATCGTGGCCGTGCGCTGCTCGCCGGCCTCGCCGCCCATTCCATGCTCGACCTGGGCCAACCCATCACCGGCGGGTATGGGCTTTTCCTCGCGGTGCTGGCGCATGCTGTCGGCTGGCCACTGGCCGTCGGCGGGTCGCAGTCGCTCGCGGACGCCCTGATCGCACGGCTGCGCCGGCTCGGCGGGGAGCTGGTCACCGACAGCCCGGTGCGGTCCCTCGCCGAGCTGCCGCCGGCGGCAGCGGTGCTGCTCGACCTGACCCCACGCCAGGTGCTCACGGTCGCCGGCGACCGGCTGCCGGCCGGCTACCGGCGCGCGCTGGCCCGCTACCGGTACGGGCCAGGTGTGTTCAAGGTCGACTGGGCGTTGGACGGTCCGGTGCCGTGGCGGGACCCGTCCGTGGCCGGCGCCGCGACCGTGCACCTCGGGGGCACTCTCGCCGAGGTTGCCACGGCCGAACGGACGGTGGCCCGCGGCGGGCATCCCTCCCGCCCGTTCGTGCTGTTCGTACAGGCCGGTGTCGCGGATCCCTCCCGTGCCCCCGCCGGGCGGCACACCGCGTGGGCCTACTGCCATGTGCCGTCCGGTTCCACCGTTGACATGACCGATGCGATCGAAGCGCAGGTGGAGCGGTTCGCACCCGGGTTCCGGGACCGGGTGCTGGGTCGGCACACGATGTCACCGAAGGCGCTGGAGGCGCACAACGCCAACGAGATCGGCGGGGACATCGGCGGTGGCACCGCCGATCTGCGTCAGCTCATTGCCCGCCCGGTGCTCTCAGCCCGGCCGTGGGCCACACCACTGCCCGGGGTGTACCTGTGCTCGGCTGCGACACCGCCTGGTGGCGGTGTGCACGGGATGGGGGGTGCGCACGCCGCCCGTCTTGCTCTCCGCCATGCGGGAGGTGCGTTCAGTAGGAGCCCTGATGGTCGCTGAGCCCGGACTCGCCGCTGCTGCTGCTGCTGAGGAATTTTCGGGCCGCTGCCTGGCCGTTCGCGAACAGTCGATCGCGGGTTTCCCGATCGAGTGCGAAGTCGACGGGGGAGACGCCGGTGGTGTCAACGTAGATGGTCCGCCGGTTCACGCCCTCGCTGTCGAGGTGGTACCGGTTCCAGTCGCCGCGCAGCGTTGCCAGGCAGCGGAACGCAAGCCCGAGCGCGTTGCGGACCGGCTTGTCCCGGGTCACCGTCGGCTCACCGGACAGCTTGACTCCCCAGGTCGGCCAGCGCGGTTGCCTGCCGTCGGTACGGTCGAAAGCCGTGATCGGGAAATCCGCCAGCAGGCCGCCGTCGGCCCAGGTCGCAGTCCCGTTGCCGGTGTCGACCTGGACCGGCTTGAAGTAGAACGGGATCGACATCGACGCGCGGACGGCGTCGACGATCCGGGCCGCGCCGGCATCCCGGCCGTATCGGTCGTAGTCCCAGGGCAGCCGGACCAGCACCTGCCGGGACAGGTCGCTGACATGCACGACAAGGGAATACGACTGGTAGTCGGCAAGGGAGCCGTCGGGATCGTCGATGGCGAGGTGGCTGAAGGTGGTCACGCCCACCTTCTCCAACTCCGGGCCGAGCCAGTCGACCAGGTAGTCGCCTGTATGCATACCGTCGCGGGCAAGGAGGTCCAGCCCCACACCGAGGCGACCGCCGATGC
>NZ_CAUVXI010000037.1:12053-20825 GCF_963555845.1 Protofrankia sp. Cas8
GATGGAACGATCGGCGAAGCGGCTGTAGTCGAGGGTGTTCATCACCTCGACGAGTTCGTGAAGATCCCTTCCGGCCTTCTGGTAGGCCGCGACGAGCGACGCCACAACGGCGCCGGCGCTCGTGCCGGCGATCCGCGGAAAGGAGTAACCCGCGTCGACAAGGGTGAGCACCGCGCCGACCAGGCCGATGCCCTTGACCCCGCCGGCGTCGAGCACCAGATCAGCCTTGCGTTCCTGTTCCGAGCCAGTCACGGCCGTCCCTCCCGAATTGCCCTGTACCTGTGGAAAGGGTAGGGCAGGCAGGCTGCCCGGGGGAGGCACGGTGCCGGTCGGTGCCGGTCGGTGCCGGTCGGTGCCGGTCGGTGCCGGTCGGCGCCGGTGAGGTGCGCTGCTCAGGGGAGGCCCGGTCGTTGACGCCACCCACCGGCATCGTGGGAGTCCGCAGGGCAACCGTGCCGTCCCTATTGTGACAGTACCTCCGCTGTTCCCTTCCGTATTGTTCGACCCGCGTTCTGCGAGCATTGGCTGGTTGGCGATACTGGTCCGTGTGACGACCCGCAAGCCGACCGACGAGATCACCGTCGGCGCCGACGTTGCGTCCAGGCAACCGTTCGCCCACCTGAGCGCGCCGAACGCGTCCTTTTATCGGGATGTGTTGATGACGTTCGCGCGGGCGAGAGACCGGTTCATCGTGCACATGCGTCCCGAGGACGTGAGCGCGGATCTGGGCCGGCCGGGGGATGGCGAGCCGGTGGTCGCGGCGTTGGAGAAGCTGGTCGAGTGGGGAAACCTGCGGTCCGATCCGGATACCGGCCGGGTGACCAGTGTGGAGGACTTCCATCGGGCCAGGTATCTGTACCAGCTGACCACCGCCGGGCAGGCGGCCGAGGAGGCGATCGCCGTCTACGAGGAGGCGATCGGACGCAGGGGTGTCCTCCAGTCGGTGGCGCTGGAGGATATTGCCGCGCAGCTGCGCGCACTGGCCGAGTTGGTCACGGCAGACGAGGCTCGGCTTGACCCGGCGAAGGTGCATCTGTTGTTGCTGGCGTTGGCCGAGCGCTTCACCGGGCTCGCCGACAATGCACAGGCATTTATGGCGTCGCTGCGTCGGGTGATTGATTTTGCCGATGGTGACGTGGTCGCGTTCGTCGCCTATAAACAGCGTCTCATCGACTATATCAACAGGTTCATCGCAGATCTGGCCAACCGGGGCGCGGAGATCGCCACCCTGCTCGGCCAGATCGAGGCGGCCGGTGTGGACCGGCTGCTGACGATCGCCGCCCGGCGGGAGGCCGCCGACGCCGTCCCGGGTCTGTCGGCCGGCAGCGAGGCTGGCAGCGAGGCCGGTACCGACATCGTGGCTACTTCGGCCGGGGCGGATACCTCCGCCGCAGCGGACACAGCGGCCGCGTACGACACCGCGATCAGGATGGCCGTCGATGCCTGGCGCAACCGGTGGCGCGGCCTGCGGGACTGGTTCCTGTCCGCCGACTCGCGTCATCCGTCGCAGGCCCGGTTGCTGCGCGGTGCAGCCATCACCGCGATCACCCAGCTTATCGACACCGTGGCTGCGCTCAACGAGCGCCGGTCCGGGCGGTCGGACCGATCGGCGGACTTCCGGGCACTGGCCCGCTGGTTCGCGCAGGCACCGGACGACGCCGGCGCCCACCGGCTGTGGCGGGCCGCGTTCGGCCTGACCCCGGCCCGGCATCTGACGGTCACCCAGGAGACGGTGGCGGCGTGGCAGGAGCACGAGCCGGCGCCGAGCACGCCGTGGCGCCAAGCGCCGCCCGTGCGCATCAGCCCGCAGTTGCGCAAGACCGGTTCCTATGAGCGGCGCGGCCAGCCCAACCGGGTCGCTGACCGCGCTGAGCAGCGCCGGTTCCTCGCCGAGCAGGCCGCTCGGGAAGCCGAACAGGTCGCGGCGGCCCGCGAACGCCTCGCCACCGTGCGACCGGTCCTGCTCTCCGAGCTCGGCGTACTCGACCGCCAGGCGTTCCGGCTGTTCCTCGGCGTGCTGTCAGACGCACTCTCGGCGCGGTTGCCGGGCGATTCAGAGGTGAACACCACCACCAGTGACGGCACCATGGAGATACGGTTGTCTCTTGTTCCCGACGGCGGTGTCGTGCGGATCGAGACTGCCGACGGTGTGCTGCACGGTCCGCAACATTTCGTTGAGATCATTGATCTGACTGCGGTGCGGCGCCGGGTAGAGGTGGCGGTGTGAGAGTGGACGCCTTCGCCGATGAGGGCACAGCGCAGCGACGTAAGGCGCTGCGCATGTTGCTGGCCAAGCCGCTGCTCACCGCGGGCGCGGACGACGACGCGCTGCGGTTGATCCGCCAGCATGCGTCCGAGCTGCGCGAATGGCTCGCCGCCGAGACCGGCTGGCGACTGGTTGTGGACGCCGAGTCGGCGCGGCTGTTCAAGACGGCACTGGTTGTTCTGGACGGCACGCATCCGGCCAGGGACGGTCGCGGCAGGGCGCCATTCGGACGGCGCCGCTACGTGCTGCTCTGCCTCGCGCTGTCGGTGCTGGAGACGGCTGACGCGCAGATCACCCTTGGTCGGCTCGCGGAGGGGATCATCGTCGCGGCCAGTGAACCGGAGCTGGCGGACGCCGGCATCGCGTTCACCCTCAGCCGCCGGGACGAACGCTCCGACCTGGTCGCGGTGGTCCGGCTGCTGCTCACCCTCGGGGTGCTGGAACGGGTCGCCGGCGACGAGGACGCCTACCTGACCGCTACCGGCGACGTGCTTTACGACGTGCGTCGCCGGATTCTGGCGGCGATGCTCACCGGCGCCCGGGGCCCGTCCACGATCGACGCCACCGACTTCGAGCGGCGGTTGGCCGAGCTGACCTATGAGCCGGTCGCCGACACCGACGATCTGCGTAATCGGGCGCTGCGCCACCGGCTGACCCGCCGGTTGCTGGATGATCCGGTCGTCTACTACGACGAACTCGCCGAGGACGAGCGCGTCTATCTGGTGAGCCAACGCCATGCGATCACGCGGCGGATCGAGGAGGCCACCGGCCTGATTGCCGAGATGCGCGCCGAGGGCATCGCGATGGTCGACCCCGATGACGAGCTGACAGACGTGCGCATGCCCGAACAGCGCACCGACGGTCACGTGACGCTGCTGGTCGCCGAATACCTGGCGGCCCGGGTGGAGCGCGCCGAGCCCGTACCGGTCGCCCGACTGCGCGCGCACGTCCGGAAGATGGCGGTCGAGCATGCCGCCTACTGGCGCCGCGGCGTCACCGAGCCCGGGGCCGACGGCGAACTGCTCGCCGTGGCGCTGGACAAGCTGCGTGCACTGCGGCTGGTCGCCGACGTGCCCGGCGAGCCACCCATGGTGATCGCCCGGCCGGCGATCGCGCGGTACGCGGTCGAGGCGCCGACGATCCGCACCGGCCCGAGCTCCCGCGCCGGTCGGACCGTCCGCACCACCGCGTCAACGGGCGGGCGGCGACACCCGTGACGGCCGTGCTGTCGACGCCGACGCCGACGCCGACGCCGACACCGACGCCGACACCGCTGCCGATGCCGCGTCGGGAGCGCTGGCAACCGCTGCGTGCCGGTCTGGTGGACCTGTTCTACTACGACGTCGAGGAGTTCCACTTCCACGACGGCCGGTTGCTCCTGCGCGGCAACAACGGCACCGGCAAGTCGAAGGTGCTCGCGTTGACCCTGCCGTTCCTGCTCGACGGTGAGCTGGCCGCGCACCGGGTCGAACCCGACGGCGACCGCAACAAGCGGATGGAGTGGAACCTGCTGCTCGGCGGCAGGCATCCGCATCCCGAGCGGCTGGGTTACACCTGGCTGGAGTTCGGCCGGCTGCGCGCGGATGGCGTGGCCGAATACCGCACGATCGGTGCCGGCCTCAAGGCGGTGGCCGGGCGTGGCATCGCGCGGCACTGGTTTTTCGTCACCGGGCAGCGGATCGGCCCGGAACTGTCACTGATCGGCCCGACTCGGGTGGCGCTGACCCGGGACAAACTCAAAGACGCCGTCGACGGGTCCGGCATGGTGTACGACACGGCGTCGGACTACCGCCGGGCCGTGGATGAGGCGCTGTTCGGGCTCGGCGGGCACCGGTACCAGGCGCTGGTCAATCTGTTGATCCAGCTACGGCAGCCGCAGTTGTCCAAGAAGCCCGATGAGAAGCTGCTCTCCCGCGCGCTCACCGAGGCGTTGCCGCCGCTGGACCCCGCGTTGGTGACCACCGTGGCCGAGGCTTTCCGCGGGCTGGACGAGGAACGCGAGGCGCTGCGCGGTCTCGCCGAGGCCAAGACCGCGGCGGACGCCTTTCTGACCCACTATCGCCGCTATGCCGCCGTCGCCGCCAAGCGCCGCGCCGCGCCGCCGCGACAGGCCAACAGCCGTTACGAGCAGCTCGGCCGGGAACTGGGTGAGGCCGACGCGGCGCACCGCGGCGCGACGCAGGCGCTTGTCGCCACGCACCAACGGCTGGAAGAGCTGGCCGACGCCAGGGCCGCGTTGACGGCGCGGCGCACCGCCTTGCAGGACAGCCCGGAGATGCGTGACGCCGAGGCGTTGCGGACCGCGGGCGAGGATGCCGACCGCCTCGGCCGGTTCGCGGCGGAGCGGAGGACCGAGAGCGCCGCCGCCGACGATATCGTCCGGCAGCGGGAAACCCAGCTCGTCGCCGCCCGGCGGACCGCCGAGGCGGATGCGGCGGCCTGCCAGGCCGTGCGGACCACCGCAGCCCGCGCCGCCGAGGCCGCCGGGGTCACCGACCGGCACGCCGCGGTCCTGGCCGACCTCGACAGGGATCAGCCGCCGTACCCGATCGCCACCCGGGCGGGTGCCGCGCTGATCGAACGCCAAGCCGGCGCCGTGGCCCGCCTGAACACACTGCTGGCGGCGGCGGCGACCGCCGAGGCGGCGCTGCGCGCGGCCCGCGACGAACTGGAACGGATCATCGGTGAGCAGCAGGCCGCCGCGGAGCGGATCGCCGCGGCCGAGGACCTCACCGTGGCGCACAGCGCCGAGCTTCTCGCCGCGTGCGCACGCTACCTGGCCGGCACGGCGTACCTGCGGGTGGCCGACGCCGACGGGCTGCTCGCCGTCATGGAAGCATGGGTGGAAACCCTCGACGGCCCCAACCCGGTGACAGCGGCCGTCGACGAGGCGGCCCGGGCCGCCACCGCCGAACTCGCTCGCCGCCAAGCCGACATCGACGCCGAGCGCGCGGGCGCCGACCGGGAGCGCGAACAGCTCGAGGCCGAGATCGCACGGCTGGAAGCCGGCGGCCACGACGCGCCGCCGATTCCCTACACCCGCGACAGCCAGACCCGCGACGGCCGGGCCGGCGCCGCGCTGTGGAAGGTTGTCGACTTCGCCGCCGACGTGCCCGACGAGCATCGGGCCGGCATCGAGGCGGCGTTGGAGGCGGCCGGGATCCTTGACGCGTGGCTCGCCCCGGACGGTCGCCTATACGACACCGTGACCGACGACGTCCTGCTCGCCCCGGGTCGGCCGGCGCCGGCCGGCGGGCTCACCGCCATGCTCGCCCCGGCGATCGACCGCGCCGATGCCGGCGCGGCCATGCTCACCGACACCGCGGTCAGCGCCCTGCTGGCGACGATCGGTCTGGGTGGCGGCGCCAGGACATCGGGTGATGGATCCGGAGCATCGGGTGAGGACTCCGGGACTCTGGCTGACGGTGGCGGAACGTGGGTAGCCGTCGACGGCCGGTTCGGCAACGGGGTGTTGACCGGCTCCTGGCACAAGGACGCCGCCGGCTACATCGGGGAGGGTGCCCGCGAGGCGGCCAGGCGCGTCCGCCTGGAGCAGCTGCGGACGGAGCTGGCCCGGATCGAGCAACGGCTGCGCGAGCTCGCGGCGACCGCGGCCGAACTGAGTGGGCGCCAGCGTTCCCTGGCCGCCGAGCACCGGGCGCAGCCGGCCGACCGGGAGCTGCGCGAGGCTCACGTCAAACTCGCCGGCGAGCACGAGGTCAGGCGACGTGTCGACGCGCGGCACGCCGAGGCGGTCACGATCGTGGCCGGCCGGGAGGCCCAGGCGCACACGGCGCGGGCCGCCGCCGGCGAGTTCGCCGCCGATGTCGGCCTGCCCGCGGACGCCGTCGCGCTTGACGCCGTCCGGGCGGCGGTGGGCGACTACCGGGTGGCCCTGGCCGGGCTGTGGCCGGCGGCGCAGGCGTTGGACCGGGCGCGCCGCGCCGCCGCCGATGCCGAACGGGAGGTCGATCGTGCGGTGGAACGCCGCGAACGGGCCGGGGCGGCGGCGACCCTGGCGCGCGCCCAGGCCGACGTCGCGGCCGAACGTCACCGGGTCCTGGTCGAGACGGCGGGCGCCGGCGTCGAGGAGCTGTACCGCACGCTCGCCGCGGTCGCCGCCGAACTGGTCCGGTGCGACGAGGACGAGAAGGCGGCCCGCGTCGCGGAAGGTGCGGCGCGAGATGCGCGCGGCAAGGCCGAGGGCCGGCGTGAAACCCTCCAGGGATCGATCGCCACCGCCGCCGCTGAACGTGACCATGCAGTTGAGGAGCTGCGAGCCTTCGCCGCCACCGGCCTGCTGGCCATCGCCGTGCCCGAACTGGAGACCCCGGACCCGAGCGAGCCGTGGGCGCCGACACCGGCCGTCATGCTCGCGCGTGCCGTCAACGCCGCACTGGACGGGGTCGACGACGCCGACCGTCGCTGGGAGCTGGTGCAACAGCGGGTCTCGACCGAACACAAGGTGCTCACCGACGCGTTGTCCCGCCACGGCCATTCGGTTGGGATGACCGTACGCGACGGCATCATCGTGGTGGACGTGCTGTTCCAGGGCCGCAAGCAGGACATTCCGACCCTGGTGGCCGCGCTGGAGACCGAGACCGAGCAGCGGGCGACGCTGCTGTCCGCGAAGGAACGCGAGATCCTGGAGAACCACCTCGTCAACGAGGTGGCGGGCACCCTCCAGGAACTGATCACCGGCGCGGAGGAGCAGGTCAAGGCCATCAACGGGGATCTGGCGGAGCGGCCCACATCGACCGGGATGCGGCTGCGGCTGCAGTGGCGGGCCGCCCGCGGGGCACCCGTCGGGCTGGACCGGGTGCGTGACCGGCTGCTGCGCCAGACCGCCGACGCCTGGAGCGCGGCGGACCGGGCAGCGGTGGGAGCCTTCCTCCAGGAGGAGATCAACCGGGAGCATGCCGCGGACACATCCGGCGGCTGGGCCGAACAGTTGACCCGCGCGCTGGACTACCGGACGTGGCACGAGTTCGCCATCCAGCGCTATCAGGACGGCCAGTGGCGGTCGGCCACCGGGCCGGCCTCCGGTGGCGAGCGGGTGCTGGCCGCGTCGGTGCCCCTGTTCGCCGCCGCGTCGTCGTTCTACACCTCTTCGGGTAACCCGAATGCCCCGCGCCTGATCGCCCTGGACGAGGCGTTCGCCGGGGTGGACGACGACTCGCGCGCCAAGTGCCTCGGGCTGCTCGCCGCGTTCGACCTGGATGTGGTGATGACCAGCGAACGGGAGTGGGGCTGCTATCCGCAGGTCCCGGGCCTGGCGATCGCGCAGCTTGCCCGTAGGGACGGCATCGACGCCGTGCTCGTCACGCCGTGGCGCTGGGACGGGAGCGAGCGGGTGCGGGTCGAACGCCCGGTGCCCTACCTTCCCGAACCGACGCCGACGCCGACGCCGGCCACCGGCCCAGCCGACAGCACTGGCCTACTGTTCGAGTGAGTAGTCGAGTGAGTAGTCGAGTGAGTAGTCGAGTGAGTAGTCGAGTGAGTAGTCGAGTGAGTGGTCGGTTGGGTGAGATGGGTGGAGATCGACCCGAGGACGTCGGGCGCCTGCAACGGCTGCTCGGTGGCGAGCACACCGCGTGGTTGCTGGACCGGGCGCGGCACAGGATGGAGCACGGCAGGCCGCTGACCGGTTCGGTCACCCTCACCAACGCCAGCGGAGACCAGCGGCGGGCGGTCGAACGGCTGCTGGGCCGGCGGGCCGGGACGGGCGTGTCACTGACGGTGTCGCTGGACGAGGTCGACACGGTGCTGCGCACCAGCGGCGCCGCGCCGGACGGCCTGGGCGGCGCCGTGCGGCTCCTGCTCGGTGAGGTCGGCGACCGGGTGGCGCTGGCCGCGGCGGACGCGGCGGCGTGGGCGGACGCGCACGCGCCACTGGACGCACTCGTCGCGCGGCGCCCCGAGCTCGCCACCTGGCGGTCGTGGCTGGACGCCACCGGTATGATGCGCCGCCTGGCCACGAGCCCCGACGCGGCGGCGGCGCTCGTCGCCGATCTGCTGCGGGTGCTCGAGGCGTTGCCCTCGGCCGGCGTGGCACTGGGCCGGCTGGCCGCGGCGAGCACGGGGGACGCGCACGCGCTGGACGACGCCCGGCCGCTGGCGACGCTGTCACTCGCCGCGGCCCGGGTGCTGCGGGGCGCACCGCCGGTCGGTGACGGCTCGGCCGCCGAACGCCGTGCCACCTGGGCCGCGGTCGGTGTCCACCGCGACGAGCTGTCGTCGGTGGTGCTCTGCCTCGGCCTACCGGGCGGCGTGACCACCACGACCGGTCGCATCCTCGCGGTGGCCCGCGACGCGGGGGAGCCGTGTGTGCTGACCCTGCGTCAGCTCGGCCGGGACCAGGTGGACCTCGGCGTCGGCGACGGGCTGGTGTGGATGTGCGAGAACCCGATCGTGCTCGCCAGCGCCGCCGACGAGCTGGCGGACCGGTGCCCACCGTTGGTGTGCGTGAACGGGCAGCCGTCGGTCGCGGTGGTCCGCCTGCTCGA
>NZ_CAUVXI010000037.1:21353-23121 GCF_963555845.1 Protofrankia sp. Cas8
CCGGGGACGCATCTCGACCCCACTCCTTGATCCACTCCTTGATCCACTTCCCTCTTGTCGCACGCTCTGTGGGAACGATGTGAATCTGGTGTTGTGGCAGGAGCATCAGATACACATCGTTAAGAGCGCCCGGCAATAGGCGTCACGTGAGACGCCGGGTGGTGGGCCGACCCTCCCAGCGGTAGGCGATTCGGGCCTTCTGGATCAGACAACGGACAGTGACGAACGCGGCGGCCAGGTACAGGTACAGGTAGAGGTCGACGTCCCGGTACCGCGCCTATTGCCGGGCGCTCCTAGTCGACGTGGCTTGGGACGTCGAGTTATGATCAGCCGCTGTGGTGTCGCGTGTGCTGGATCTCCGGTACCCGCGCTGACCTCTCGGTGAGCGCGGCCTCGATCCGGGCCAGCCGTTCGTTGATCTCGGTGAGTTCGTCGTTCTCCTCCGCCCGCTCGCTGCGCATCGCGTGTTCGATAATTTCTCGAACAAGGGCTGTGTACCGCATGCCCCGTCCATGGGCGCGTCGCTTCAACGCGTCGACCACGTCTGCCGGCAGCCGCAGGGACGTGGTCTTCATGGGCCGGGGATCGACCCACTGACCGTGTTCCATTTCGGCCGAGGTGTCATGAGCGTCGTAGTAGGCGGCCAGCTGGTCCAACTCCTCGGCTGGCCGAGGCAGGGTCTCTATGGTCCTCTTCGCTGCTGTCATCGTCACCGTCACCGTGCCTTCCGTTGGAAGGTCTTCTTCTCACCAGGGGTCATGTCTCGAGCCGTCACGATGAAGGCTGTGGTCGCCGACCGCTACGACGAACAGGTAGCGGCCTCCGTATGTGCGTCCGTAGATCAGCGTTGTCTCGTTCGTGCCGGCGGTCATCCAGTATGGGTGCTCGAGGATGGCTTCTCGCACCTCGTCCAAGGTCACGCCGTGGGCTGCGATGTGGTCGGCTGACCACTGGCTGTCCTTGACGGCCTCGAACATCTGACGATTTTAATGCGAATGCATTGCGTCGTCTAGCTGTGCCCGTCTGGGTGGTCCAGCTGGTCCACTCGATCCAGCCTGCTTCGCCGTCGGGCAGACTCCGCATCCGGTAAACTTGGGTTCATGTCACCAGCCGCCCAGTAGCTCTCTGTAGCCATTGCTGGGCAAGGCGGGAGCTTCGGTGGCCCGAGCCGCGTGGCGGCGTGTTCGTGCTGATCGCAGCGTCTGGCTCGGTAGGTTGACAACACGGAAGGACGGTTACCGGGCGTCAGCCCCCGGGACCGACTCGTGGCGGGGCCGGCCGGGTCGGTCAGATCCCACAGCCACACTGTTTTATCGCCGCTGTCGAAGGAGCCTGACGCCGACGACAGCGGCCGGCAGCGACGCAAACACACTGACAAGAAGCTCCGGCACCCCCAGGTTGGACCCGCTTACCTCGTTAATCACAACCAGCAGCCACACCATAACCACCCCGCCGGCCAAGCCGAGCCCCATCCGACGGGGCCAAGCCGTGACCGGCGGCCGCACCTTCGCGGTGTTGTCGTGGCCCCCAGCGCGGAGCGGGCTGGCCGGTGGACGGCGCCTACTGCTGAGCCCCGGCGTGGGGATCGGCTGCTCGGCCGGGCGTGGGGGGTCGGCCGCGGCGCAGGCCCCCTCCGGGGGTATGCCGGCCCGGCGGCGGGTCAGGGTCCCCCCACCCAGGAACTCCATGACGATCAGATGCAGGTCGCCGGTTCTGACGTAGTCGTGGACCCGGACCACATGTGGATGATCCAGGGCGGCGAGCAGTG
>NZ_CAUVXI010000037.1:23560-33060 GCF_963555845.1 Protofrankia sp. Cas8
CCCGCACGCATCTCGGCCCCACTTCTTGATCCACTCCTTGATCCACTTCCCTCTTGTCGCACGCTCTGTGGGAACGATGTGAATCTGGTGTTGTGGCAGGAGCATCAGATACACATCGTTAAGAGCGCCCGGCAATAGGCGTCACGTGAGACGCCGGGTGGTGGGCCGACCCTCCCAGCGGTAGGCGATCCGGGCCTTCTGGATCAGGCAACGGACAGTGACGAACGCGGCGGCCAGGTACAGGTACAGGTAGAAGTCGACGTCCCGGTACCGCGCCTATTGCCGGGCGCTCTGGGGCTTTTACCGGGAAAAACTTGCTTCCGCGCCAAACTTAGGGCAGCCTCACCTAATCGATTTTTCGTTGGAGGAGGACCTCGTGAGCCTGGCCCGCACGCTGCTGCTCGGCGCGATCGCCGGAGTGACGATTTTGCTCGGCCTGCCGGTGGGGCGGCTGCGACGGCCCGCGCCCACCCTGCGCGCGCTGCTGAACGCCGGCGCCATCGGCGTGTTGCTGTTCCTGGTCTGGGACGTGCTGTCCGCGGCGTGGGAACCCATCGACGAGGCGCTGACCGAGGTACACGCCGAGCATCACGGCCTTGGCCGGGCCATCGGTTACGGCCTGCTGTTCACCGCCGGGATCACGGTCGGTCTGCTGTCGCTCGTGGCCTATGAGCGGTGGATGGGCCGCGCCGTCGGTCAGGGGAGCGCCGCAGCTCACGGCCGCGTTGCCGGCCAGGGAGGCGTTGCAGGCCAGGGAAGCGGTATCGGCCCGGGCACGATGGCCGCGGGGGAGCTGCCCGCCCACCGGCGGATCGACCTGGCAGCCTGGTCGCCCGCGCGACGGTTGGCACTGTTGATCGCGGTCGGGATCGGTCTGCACAACTTCGCCGAGGGTCTGGCCATCGGCCAGTCCGCCGCCGCCGGGGAGGTCGCGCTGGCGACGCTGCTGGTCATCGGCTTCGGCCTGCACAACGCCACCGAAGGTTTCGGGATCGTCGCGCCGCTGGCCAGTGACACCGACAGCGACGGCACCCCCATCCGGCCCGGGTGGGGGTTTCTGTTGGCCATGGGCTTCATCGGTGGTGCCCCGACCTTCATCGGCACCGCTGTCGGGCACAGCTTCACCAGCAAGCCGGTCAGCGTGGCCTTTCTGACCCTGGCGGCCGGGTCGATCCTCTACGTCGTCATCCAACTGATCACCGTGGCGGCGAAGAACCGCCGTCCCGACCTGCTCGCCTACGGCCTCCTGTTCGGCCTCATGGCGGGCTTCGCCACCGACGGCATCCTGGTGGCCGCCGGCTCCTGATCAGCTGGCAGGATCACAGGGGTGCTGCTGACGTTGACGACCACCCACCAGCCGGCAACCGATCTCGGCTTTCTCCTGGTGAAGCATCCAGATCGCGTGCACCGGTTCGATCTGCCGTACGGGACGGCGACGGTCGTGTTCCCGGTGGCGTCGCCGCAGCGGTGTACGGCGGCGTTGGTCCTGGAGGTCGATTCCCAACGGCTGGAACGCGGCCGCGGAGCCGGGCAGCTGAACCGGTATGTCAATGATCGTCCGTACGCGGCGAGCAGTCTGTTGTCAGCGGCGCTGAACCGGGTGTTCCGCACTGCCGCGCGGGGTGAGTCCAAGGATCGCCCGGAGCTGGCCGCGACGGCGATCCCGCTGGAGGTCGGTGTGCCGGCGCTGCGCTGCGAGGGTGGCGTGGCGCTGGCTGCGGCGTTGTTCACGCCGTTGGGTTGGGATGTGATCGGCACGCCGGTGCCGTTGGATCCGGCGTTCCCGCAGTGGGGTGAGAGCCGGTACGTCGATCTGACGCTGTCCGGGACGCTGCGCCTGGCGGATGCGTTGAACCATCTCTATGTGCTGCTGCCGGTGCTTGATGACGCCAAGCATTACTGGGTGGCCCCTGATGAGATCGACACGCTCCTGGCCAAGGGTGACGGCTGGTTGGCCGGACATCCCGAGCGCGGGCTGATCACCAGTCGGTTTCTGGCGCACAGCCGCGTCCTGGCCGGTCAGGCCGAGTCCCGCCTGTCCGAGCTGCTGTCCGACTCCGTTGCGGACTCTGTGGCGGAGCGCGCCGCGGAGGGCGCCGCGGAGGGCGAGGCTGACACCACCGACGAGGATGCGGAGCTGCCGGCGGAGGTCCAGCGCGTGCCGCTGAACGCCCAGCGCCGCGAAGCGGTGCTGACGGTGCTCGCGCAGACGGGCGCGGCACGGGTGCTGGATCTGGGCTGCGGCGCAGGCGCCCTGCTCGGCGACCTGGTGAAAGACCCGCGTTACACCGAGATCGTCGGTGCGGACGTGTCGATTCGGGCGTTGGCGTTGGCGGAGCGCCGGCTGCGGCTGGACGGGTTGCCCGATCGGGCGCGGCAGCGGATCAGACTGATCCAGTCCGCACTGACCTATGTGGACGAGCGGCTGCGGGGCTTTGACGCGGCGGTACTCATGGAGGTCATCGAGCACGTGGACGAGCCACGCCTGCCCGCGTTGTGCCAGGTGGTGTTCGGGCACGCCAACCCGGCGACTGTGATCGTGACGACGCCGAACGTGGAGTACAACGTCCGCTATGAGACGCTGGCTGCGGACACCCACCGGCACAGCGATCATCGTTTCGAGTGGACCCGGGCTCAGTTCGCCGCGTGGGCGTCCTCGGTCGCCGCTCGATTCGGCTACACGGTATCCCTGCGCGGCGTGGGCGACGACGACCCGGAGCTGGGAACGCCGACCCAGCTGGCCCTGTTCACCAAGGACGTGGCGAAGTGACCGTTATCGACATTCCCGAGCTGGCGCTGGTCGTGCTGGTCGGCATCTCCGGGTCGGGTAAGTCGACGTTCGCCCGGCGCCATTTCGCCGCCTCGCAGATACTGTCCAGTGACACGTTCAGGGCGATGGTCGCCGACGACGAAAACGACCAGTCCGCATCCGGCGACGCGTTCGACGTGCTGCACTATGTCGCCGCCAAGCGGCTACGTGCCGGACGTCTCAGCGTCGTGGACGCCACCAATGTGCAGGCGCATGCCCGGGCCGGGTTAATCACGGTCGCCCGGGAACACGATGTGCTGCCGGTGGCGATTGTCCTCGACATCCCGGAATCGGTGTGCTGGGAACGCACCCGGGCCCGTCCGGACCGGGATTTCGGCCGGGATGTGCTCAAGCGCCAGCATCGGGACCTGAGAAGATCCTTGGGTCAGTTGCGGCGGGAGGGCTTCCGGAAAATCCACATTCTCGACGACACCGAGGACGTGGAAATCCGCTACGAGAAGCTGTACAACGACCGCAGCGAGCTGACCGGCCCGTTCGACGTCATCGGTGACGTGCACGGCTGCCGGGATGAGCTCGAAGCGCTCCTGATCAGGCTGGGCTGGGTTTTTACCTCGGATGGCCCGAGCCCGGTGCATCCAGACGGGCGCACGGCGTTGTTCGTGGGCGACCTGGTCGACCGGGGCCCGGACTCACCCGGGGTGCTGCGGCTGGTCATAGACATGATCAGCAGAGGTGTGGCGCTGTGCGTCGCCGGTAATCACGAGGCGAAGCTGCTCAAGTACCTGGCGGGCCGCAAGGTGACTGTCAGCCACGGCCTGGCCGAGACCATCGCCCAGCTGGAGCAGGACCCGATTGACGGGCTTGCGCGTTTTCTCGACGGGTTGATCTCCCATTATGTGCTCGACGGCGGTAATCTCGTCGTCGCGCACGCCGGGTTGAAGGCGGAATATCACGGTCGCGCCTCCGGCCGGGTGCGTTCGTTTGCGATGTACGGCGACACCACCGGCGAGACTGACGAGTACGGGTTGCCGGTACGCTATCCCTGGGCGAACGACTACCGCGGCAAGGCAATGGTCGTCTACGGGCACACCCCGACGGTGACCCTGGAATGGGTGAACAACACCATCTGCCTGGATACCGGGGCCGTGTTCGGCGGCCGGTTGACCGCCCTGCGCTACCCCGAGCGTGAGCTCGTCTCGATTCCGGCGCTACGCCAGTACTACCAGCCGGCACGCCCGCTGACGCCATCCGGGCCGATGACGCCCGGTGCTGTGAATGCCACGGGCGCTGTGAATGCCGTGCACGCTGTCAATGCTGTGCACGCCGGGAACGGCGGGAACGCCGTGAATCTGGCTGACGTGACCGGCCGCCGACATGTGACCACCGACCACGGCACCATCACGATTCCGGCCGAACACGCTGCCGCCGCGCTGGAGGTGATGAGCCGATTCGCGGTGGATCCGCGTTGGCTGCTGTGGTTGCCGCCGACGATGGCGCCGTCATCGACATCCACCGTGGACGGTTGGCTTGAGCATCCGGTTGAGGCGATCGACGATCTGCGGCGGATCGGAACAGCGAAGGTCGTGTGCGAGGAGAAGCACATGGGTTCCCGCGCCGTGGTCCTGGTGTGCCGCGACCAGGCCGCCGCGGCGAAGCGGTTCGTCGACGACGGGGCCACCGGGGTGGTGTACACCCGCACCGGTCGGTCCTTTTTTGACCCGGGACGCACCGAGGAGCTGCTGGGCACGGTTCGTACGGCGATCACCGAGGCCGGGCTGTGGGACGAGTTCGACAGCGACTGGCTGCTGCTGGACTGCGAGTTGCTGCCGTGGTCGGCCAAGGCCGAAAGCCTCATCCGGGCGTACGCGGGCGTGGGTGCCGCGGGCAGGGCAGCCCTGCCCGCGGCCGTGTCCGTCCTGGAGCAGGCAGCCGCCCGTGGCCTGGACGTGACCGCATTGCGCCAGCGGGTGAGTTCGGACCTGACGGCGCTGCACGCGTACACCGCCGCCTACCGGCCCTATGTTTCCCAGGCGCCCGTAACGCTGGCACCGTTCGCGGTGCTCGCGGCGCAAGGAGCCGCCTTCACCGATCGTGATCACGAATGGCAGCTGTCGATCGCCGACCGGCTGGTCGCCGTTGATCCCGTCACCTTCACCCCAACCCGCCGCCTCGTTCTCGACCTGGCCTGCGAAGACGCGACGGCGCGGGCAACGCAATGGTGGCTGGAGCTCACCGCGGCCGGCGCGGAGGGCATGGTCGTCAAGCCCCACGACGGTCTCGCCGCCCATCACGGCAAGGGCCTGGTCCAGCCGGGAATCAAATGCCGGGGACGGGAGTACCTCCGCATCATCTACGGACCGTCCTACACCGAGCCGGCTCAGCTCGCCTCGCTGCGCGAGCGCAGGCTGGGCCGCAAACGCAGCCTTGCCCTGCGCGAGCACACCCTCGGGCTCGCGGCGCTGGCGACGGTGGCGGGCAACGGCCCGTTCCACCGGGTGCACGAGCTGGTGTTCGCGATCCTGGCCTGCGAATCCGAGCCGGTGGATCCACGGCTGTGACACCGCGTACCGGTCTGGCGTAGGTCGAAAAGGCTGCTGTAGCGACCGTTCCTACCTATGGGGTCGGATGACCTATGAGCACCTATGAGTGCCGATGCGAGGTACAGGTCCAGGCCCCACCCCAGGGATCAGCCGGCAGGCCTGGAACCGTCAGGCCAGAACTTTTTCCAGATCGTCCTGGATCTCCTGGGGGGTGATGGTGGGCTCGTAGCGGCGGATCACTGTTCCGTCGCGGTCGGCGAGGAACTTTGTGAAGTTCCACTTGATTTCGTCGGTGCCGATTGTCTCCGGTCGGGTGGCCTTGATGTGGTCGTAGATGCGCCCGGCCGAGGGGCCGAAGTCACCGGGTGCCTGGGTTCGCAGGTAGACGAAGAGGGGGTCGGCGCCCGGGCCGTTGACCTCGATCTTGCGGAAGATCGGAAAGGTGACGTTGAACTGGGTCGAGCAGAATTCCTGGATCTCGGCGTCGGTGCCAGGTTCCTGACCGCCGAACTGGTTGCAGGGAAAACCGATGATCTCCAGGCCGCGGTCGCGGGTGTCGCGGTACAGCGCTTCCAGCCCCTCGTACTGGGGGGTCAGGCCGCACTTACTGGCGACGTTGACGATCAGAACTGCGCGACCGGCGTAGTCGCTGAGCGAACGTGGTGCACCATCGCCGGTCGTGACGGTGAAATCGTGAATGGTCATCGGTGTTTCCTCCATGGTCCGCTCCCTCGATATTTATGCGACCGTGACAGTGACGTTAATCCGTGCCAGCGAATTATGCAACTGCAGGCGTGACCTATATGCTGGGGTGATGGCGGCACTCGGGTCTCGACCGCGGGGCCGCCCCCGCGACGGCTCGGTGGACGCGCGAGTGTTGGCTGCGGCCGTCCAGGAGCTGGCCGACCGGGGGATTGCCGAGTTCTCCGTCACGGCGGTGGCAGCGCGGGCCAAGGCAGCCAAGCGAAGCATCTACGCTCGCTGGCCGGCGCGGGAGGACCTCATCCTGGCCGGGATGTCCACGCTGGCGGCAGGTCTGACCCCGCCGCGCACCGGAACGATCGTCGAGGATCTGGAGACCCTCCTGGCTGGGCTCGCCGCGGTCTTCGTCGAACCCCGGCGCAGCATCCTGCAACGCTGTGTCATGGAGATCGAACAGTTCCCCGAGCTCTACCAGGCGTTCAAACGGGACTCGATCGACCGGTGCCTGGCTGCGATCGAGGATGCTCTGCGCGACGCCGCCACGCGCGGAGAGATCCGCTGCGACGTCAACGCCTCGACAGTCGCCGACGCTCTCATCGGTATCGCGGTACTACGCGCGTCGTTCTCCCTCGACCCGGTGCTACCGGTGTCCATGCGCGAAGAGATCGTGCGCCTTCTCCTCGACGGTCTGCGCCCACGCCACAACGGTTGAGGATGGTCACCACCGTTCGGCGCCCAGGCGACCACCTGTGGGTTGTCGTCGTCTTGCGGGAGGCCGCCTGGATCACCGCATGCATCGACCAAGATCCATCAGGCAGGCCCTAGTGGTCGGCCTTACGGAAGTGGGCGTTCACCACGATCCGGTTGCTCATCGAGGCCATCTTCATCGGACTCCATCCCATCCCGAAGTGGGACCGGTCGACCTCCAGCTCCGCCTCGATGGTCACGGCGTCGGCGGTCGCGTCGGTAACCGTTGCGGTGAACGGCAGGGGGTGACGCTGCCCGCGGACCGTGAGCACACCCAGGACCTCGACCCGCTTCCCGTCGAGCGGCGAGATGCGGTCCACCGAGTAGGTGATCGTGGAGTACTGCGCGACGTCGAAGAAGTCCTTCGAGCGGAGATGGATGTCACGTTTTTTGTTTTTTGTGTCGAGGGATGCCGCTTGGATGGTGATCTCTCCGGTGACTGTGCCGCTGGGGCTGATCGAGCCCGTGGCGCTCACGGCGGTGAACTGACCGTGTATTTTCGCCATCCCCCACATGCTGGCGGAGTGGAACTCCACCCGGCTTACGGCCGGGTCCAGCGTCCAGGTGCCGGCTGCCGAACCGCCGGCCACGAAGGCGGCGACCGGCTGGCCGCCGGCCGGTGCGGGGGTGGGTCGTTTTGCTGTAGCCACTGTTCGTCCTCCTGAAATTGTGATCTTCATGCGGGCAGGTACCGCAACCGCACAAGGTTGGCTCTATTTACTTTGGAAACCCGAACACTTCGTATGTACGAAGAGATTACGGCGGGATACATGAAGCGTCAAGCACGGTCGCGGTGACAGCACGAGTGCACGGTGCCGGAGGGGATGCTCCTGCTCCTGCAGGAGGATCCGCTGACCGTCGGGTGCCTCGCCGGGCGGCTCGGTCTCACGCTGGCCACCGCGAGCGGGATCGTCGCTGAACTGGAGCGGGCCAGCTTCGTCAAGGCGATGGACCTGCTCGAGGCAGAGCTGGCGACTACCTCGAAGGAGTGAGAGCGTCCGGCCAGTGCGCGGTGTACCCTGGCTGGCCGCGCACCCGGTGGTGGTCGAGTTTCGGCTTCCCTCGGCGGGTTCGCCCGGCACGGCGGTCGTGCATTCTCGGGTAAGGATCCGTCTAAGGTGGACCGGTCCCGCGGCGTATGCGGCACGCTACGTGGCGAAGAACGTCGTGGCCGCCGGGCTCGCGGCACGTGCGGAGGTACAGGTTGCGGACGCGATCGGGGTGGTACGCCCGGTTCCCGTGCTCGTCGAGACCTTCGGTACCGAGCGGGTGGCCCGCAGGCTCATCGAAAAGCTGGTGGCCGAGCACTTCGGCCGCACCGACGTCGACCTACCGTGGGAGCGCACCGACCGGGCGGCCGCGCTGCGCGACGCCGCCGGCCTGACCACCACCGACAGCACGTCCACCACCGACAGCAAGAGCACCACCGACAGCACGTCCACCATGGCCTGAGAGGGAACCTGCATGACCACCATGACGACACCGGAAATCTATCGCAGCCGCAACGGCATTTCCTTTGCCGTCGCCGACCTCGGACTCGCCGAGTTCGGGCGCAAGGAGATCCGGCTCGCCGAGCACGAGATGCCCGGCCTGATGGCGCTGCGCCGTGAATATGCCGAGGCTCGCCCACTGCACGGCGCCCGCATCGCCGGTTCGCTGCACATGACCGTGCAGACCGCCGTGCTGATCGAGACCCTGGTCGCCCTCGGCGCGCAGGTACGCTGGGTCTCCTGCAACATCTTCTCCACCCAGGACCATGCCGCCGCCGCAGCCGTCGTCGGACCGGACGGGACGCCCCAGGAGCCGACGGGTGTGCCGGTCTTCGCATGGAAGGGCGAAACCCTCGAAGAGTACTGGTGGTGCACCGAGCAACTGTTCACCTTCACCGCCGACGACGGCGAACCGGTCGGCCCCAACATGATTCTCGACGACGGCGGGGACGCGACCCTGCTGGTCCACAAGGGAGTCGAGTTCGAGAAGGCGGGCGCGGTCCCCACGGTCGGCGACGATGATCTGACAGTGTCCGACGAGTACCGCATAATCCTCGAGACACTGCGCCGCTCGCTGGCCACCGCGCCTGGGATGTGGACAGGCATCGCAGCCGGCATCCGTGGCGTCACCGAGGAGACCACGACCGGGGTCCACCGGCTCTACCAGCTCGCCGCGCGGGGGGAGTTGCTGTTCCCGGCAATCAATGTCAACGACTCGGTGACGAAGAGCAAGTTCGACAACAAGTACGGCATCAGGCACTCGCTGATCGACGGCCTCAACCGGGCTACCGATGTGCTGATCGGCGGCAAGGTCGCGGTCGTCTGCGGCTACGGCGACGTCGGTAAGGGCTCGGCCGAGGCGCTCGCCGGCCAGGGTGCGCGCGTCATCATCACGGAGATCGACCCGATCTGCGCACTGCAGGCACTGCTGGAGGGCTATCAGGTCGCCCGGCTCGACGACGTCGTCGACAAGGCGGATATCGTCATCACCACCACGGGCAACAAGAGCATCGTCACCGCCGAACACATGGCGCGGATGAAGCACCAGGCGATCCTGGGCAACGTCGGTCACTTCGACAACGAGATCGACATGGACGGCCTCGCCCGCATCGTCGGCATTCGCAAGGTCACCATCAAGCCCCAGGTCGACGAGTGGGTCTTCCCGGATGGGCACACGATCATCGTGCTGTCCGAGGGCAGGCTCATGAACCTGGGCAACGCCACCGGTCACCCTTCGTTCGTGATGAGTAA
>NZ_CAUVXI010000037.1:33168-34308 GCF_963555845.1 Protofrankia sp. Cas8
CAGCTTCTCCAACCAGGTGATCGCGCAGATCGAGCTGTTCACCAAGCACACCGAGTACGCAGGCGAGGTCTACCGGCTGGCGAAGCTTCTCGACGAGAAGGTCGCGACGATCCACGTGCAGGCGCTCAACGGAGACCTCACGAAGCTCACCAAGGACCAGGCGGACTATATCGGTGTCGACATCGAGGGGCCGTTCAAGCCGGAGCACTACCGCTACTAGGGCGTGTCTGATGCTCCGCGGCCAGACCACCTTCGTCTGCTGAGAAGTACAAGGGGAGTGCATGTCCGCAGGAACCATCGCTGTCACCGGCTCGATCGCCACCGACCATCTGATGCGCTTTCCCGGGAGGTTCGCCGACCAGTTTCTCGACACTCACCTCGACCGGCTGTCGCTGAGCTTCCTCGTCGACGACCTCGTTATCCGTCGCGGCGGCGTAGCCGCCAACATCGCGTTCGGCATGGGCGTCCTAGGCCAAAACCCGGTACTGGTGGGCGCGGTCGGCAAGGATTTCGATGATTATCGTGCCTGGCTGGAACGCCACCGGGTCGACTGCGCAGGACTGCTTGTCTGCAGCACCGCATACACCGCGCGTTTCACCTGCACCACCGACGACGACCAGTGCCAGCTCGCGTCGTTTTACCCAGGAGCGATGAGCGAGGCACGGAACATCTCGCTCGCACCGATTGCCGCCGACCGCGGGATCGGTCTCGTCCTGGTGGGCGCCAATGATCCGCAGGCCATGCTCAACCACACCGCCGAGGCCAGACAGCTGGGTATCGCGTTTGTCGCTGATCCGTCTCAGCAGCTTCCTCGGCTCGACCGCGACCAGTGTCGGTCCCTCGTCGACGGTGCGAAATATCTGTTCACCAACGAGTACGAATGGGAGCTGCTCATCCGCAGGACCGGGTGGAGCGAGGCGGACATCGCCGAGCGGGTGGAACTGCGGGTCACTACTTTGTCCGCCAAGGGCGCGTTGCTCGTCGGCAATGGAAAGAGCATTCACGTCGACGTCGTGCCCGCCACGGAGATTGTCGACCCCACCGGTGTCGGCGATGCGTTCCGGGCCGGCTTCCTGGCCGGGGTCGAGGGTGGACTGGCCTGGGAGCGGGCCGCCCAGCTGGGCTCTCTCATCGCGACCC
>NZ_CAUVXI010000038.1:0-19060 GCF_963555845.1 Protofrankia sp. Cas8
GGGCGGCCGCTTCTCCCGGAACGCCGCCACTCCCTCACCGACGTCGGCCAGCTGGCCGAGCGCGAGCAGAGCTTGGGACTCCAGCCGGTTCGCCTCGACGGGATGGTCCGCGTCGAGGAGCTTCCACATCAGCTGTCGGGTGAGCGCCACCGACACCGCCGAGGTGTTTCGAGCGATCTCAATGGCGATCTCCCGCGCCCGGGGCAGCACGTCAGCCGCGGGCACGAGCTGGTGGACGAGACCGGCGTCCAACGCCTCGGCGGCGGGGAAGATCCGCCCGGTAACGGCCCATTCGACCGCCCGTGAGATCCCGACGATCCGCGGCAGGAAAAAACTCGCACACGACTCCGGGACGATGCCCCGCCGGGTGAAGGGCAGCCCGAAGCGGGCGTCGTCCGCGGCGATACGCACATCCATCGGGAGGATCATGGTGATGCCGATCCCGACCGCGGTCCCGTTCACCGCGGCGATCACCGGTTTGGGTAGGTCGTAGATCAGCAGGGACAACTCCCCACCGACATCCCTGGTCCCGCCGCGCAGTGGCTTGAATGTCGTCGACGAGGCGTCGTACCCGTCACCGCTGGACAGGTCGGTGCCGGCCGAGAAGAAGCGCCCGCTGCTTCCGGTGACCACGACCGCCCGCACGTCATCGTCCGCGCCAACCCGGGTGAAAGCGTCGATCAGTTCGTCGAGGACCCGGTAGGTGACGGTGTTGCGCTGCTCGGGACGGTTGAGGGTGATGGTCGCGACGTTCTCCTCGACCGCGTACAGGATCTGCTGGTAGTCCACCGCATCACTCTCCAGTGAAGGTCGGCGTTCGCTTGTCCACGAACGCGCGCATGGCCTCTGCCGAGTCGGCCGTCATGGAGGCCAGGATCTGGGTCCGGTTCTCCAGCTCGATTGCCGAGTCGAACCCCGCCTCAAGGTTGGCCCACATGATTTTCTTGGTCATCGCCACGGCGAAGGGACTGTTGGCGCAGATGGCCCCGGCGGTGTCCAGCGCGCGGTCGAGCAGGTCCGCGTCGTCGACCACCTGGGAAACAAGACCGATACGATCGGCCTCGGCCGCGTCCACGGGGCGGCCGGTCAGCATGATCTCGAAGGCACGCGACGAACCGACACAGCGGGGCAGATGGTAACTGATGCCACACTCCCCCGCGGACAATCCGATCTTGACGGCGGCGACGTGGAAGCGGGCCGACGCGGCGGCCAGCCGCACGTCCGCGGCGAGCGCCAGGGCCATCCCGGCACCGGCCGCGGCGCCGTTGACCGCGGCGACCACCGGCTGGGGAATCGTGCGGATCGCCCGTACCATCGCGGCGAAGCGCTCCTGCCCACGCAGCCGCTCGGCCGGCCCCCGAGATCGCGCCATTTTGCTCTGGACGTGGCCGGCGAGGTCCAGCCCGGCGCAGAAGGCGCGGCCGGCCCCGGTGAGTACGATCACTCTCGCCCGCTCGTCCGCCCCGAGCTGCGTGAACGTGTCGGACAGCCGTCCGACCATGTCGAAGGTGAGGGCGTTGAGCCGCTCAGGCCGGGCCAGGGTGACCTGGGCGATCGACGGGCGTGGCCAACTCACGACGACCGGCCTGTCGGCGCCGTCCGGTCCGACGCCACCCGGCTCGACGCCACCCGGCTCGACGCCACCCGGCTCGACGCCACCCGGCTCGACATCACCCGGTCCGCTGGTCATTGCGCCTCCTGTGTCCCCGTCGTCGGTGTCGTTGTGGGACCGGCGATACCATACATCTCTATCATTCAGATTAGTCATCCATAAAACAGGGCCATCGTAACGAGGAGACACCCATGACCGGTCCGCTTGCGGGCGTGCGGGTGCTAGAGATGGCCGGTCTGGGCCCGGCCCCGTTCGGGGCGATGCTGCTCGCCGACATGGGCGCGGACGTCGTCCGAGTGGATCGACTCAGACGAGCCACCGCCGGCGGCGACTACGAGAAGAGCCGGCAGGCCGCCGATCCCCGCCGATATGCCATGGACCGCGGCCGGCGGTCGGTTGCCCTCGACCTGAAGAACCCCGCCGGGATCGAGACGCTGCTCACGCTGCTCGCGACCGCGGACGTGCTGGTCGAGGGGTTCCGGCCCGGCGTCATGGAACGCCTCGGTCTCGGGCCCGAGGTCTGCCTGGCCCGCAACCCCCGGCTGGTCTATGCCCGGATGACCGGCTGGGGACAGGACGGCCCACTCGCCCACACCGCCGGCCATGACATCACCTATATCGCGCTCGCCGGTGCCCTGAACAACTTCCGGCGGCACGGGGAGCGACCGGTACCGCCGCTCAGCCTTGTCGGCGACTTCGGCGGCGGTGGGATGCTGCTCGCCTTCGGCGTGGTCTGCGCTCTGCTGGAGGCACGCGCCTCCGGGCACGGGCAGGTCGTGGACGCGGCCATGGTGGACGGCACCGCGCTGCTCACCACACTTTTTCACGGCCTGCTTGCGCAGGGACGCTGGCGCGACGAACCCGGCACGAACTTCGCCGACACCGGCGCCCCCTACTACGAGGTGTACGAAACCGCCGATGGCAGGTATGTCGCGGTCGGCGCGCTGGAAGGCCCGTTCTACAACGAGCTGATCAACCTTCTGGGCCTGTCCGCGGACGAACTGCCCTCGCGGGACGACCCGACGCACTGGCCGGCACTCAAGGAGCGCTTCGCCGCGGTGTTCCGCACCCGGACCCGCGACGAGTGGGCCGACCTGCTGCTGGCCACCGACTCCTGTGTCGCACCGGTGCTGTCGTTCACCGAGGCTCCGCGACATCCGCACCTCGCGGAGCGTGGCACCTTCATCGAGCGCGACGGTGTGATGCAGCCCGCGCCGGCACCGCGCTTCAGCCGTACGCCGGCGGAACTCGGCGCCGTTCCGCCACTGCCCGGCGAGCAGACCTCCGAGGTGCTCACCGGCTGGGGTTTCACACCGGAGGAGGTGGCGAAGCTGGTCGATGCCGGGGTCGTCGGCGGGACCGCTGCGGGCTGACCGGGTCAGGCGGCCGCCCGCCGGAACCCACGATCCGGCGGTCGAACACATCCGCGACCGTGACGAGAAGCACTGGGGATGTGGTAGCAAGCTGTAACATTCTGGCAAGATACTGGCCTGTTCCGTTCCCTTTGCTGATGCGCATCCGAGGTCTCGTGGTTGACTGTCGAGCCGTGTCGACACCGCCGTCCGATCCTGGGCGGACCAGCCACGACCTTCCACGCGACCACCTGGTCCCCGTGCGCAGGTCAGGCGACCGCGCGACCTCAGACTGCGCAGCCGGCGACCGCACAGCCAACGACCGCACAGCCAACGACTCCGGCCGGTCAGCCACCTGTGACGCGCGATCGTCCACGGACGCCGACGCTCTCGATCACCTACTGCTTGCGCTGGACGCCGCGCAGGTAGGTGTCTGGGAGTGGGATATCGTCGACGCAACGCTACGGTGGGATCGGCGCACCGGGGAGCTGCACGGCATCGAGCTGGACTCGTTCGGCGGCACGCTGGAGGCGTTCCTGGCCCTCGTCCACCCCGACGACGTGCCGAACCTGCAGGCCCGGATCGCCACGGCGCTGGCGACCGGTGGCTTCATCCTCGAGGAGTACCGGGTGATACGCCCGGACGGTTCACCGGTCTGGCTACAGTGGCGTGGCCGGGCCATCACCGACACCTCCGGTCAGATTGTCCGTATCGCCGGAGTCTGCGCCGACACCACCGAACTACGGAGTGGGCGCGAACAGGCCGGCCGCGCGATGCAACATGTCAGCGACGGGGTGGCGGTCTACGACTGCGGCGGCCGGTTCGTGTTCGTCAACGCGGTCGCGAGTCGGCTGTTCGGCCGTGACCCCTCCGAGCTGATCGGGATGCCGATGTGGGAGGTGTATCCGGAGGTCGTCGGCTCCGCATTCGAACAGCTCTACCTGCGGGCCCTGCGGACGCAGGTCCCGGCGGAGACCGAGGGGTACTACGGGCCGCTGGCCGGCTGTTTCGAGATCCGGCTGTTCCCCGCGCCCGATGGTATGACCGTGTACTTCCGTAACGTCGACGAGCGCCGACGCGCGGAGGCGCAGCGCGCGGAACTGATCACCTCGCTGTCGTCTGCGCTGGACCGTGCCCGCAAGCTTTTCGACGTGACCGCGGCGCTCGGCCAGGCACTGACCGTCCCAGACGTCGCCGACGTCATGGCCCGTTCGGCGCGTCACGACCTCGGTGCCGACATTGCAGCGATCATGCTGGTCGGCGAGGAAGGCCGGATACGCATGGTCAGCCCGACGACGCAGTCCGACCGCGTCAACCACGTCCTGGAGCGGGTCTCCGGCCGGGCAACCGCGGCCACCCCGGAGGTCCTGCGCACCGCCCGTGCCCGCTTCGACGCGTCCCGCGCGGATTACCTGGCCGACTATCCGCACGTCCGCACCCTCCTTGAGGTTGCTCTGCTGGCCGGCATGGCACATATTCCCATGATTATTTCGGGGCGACCGATCGGCGTCATCCTGCTCGGCTGGACCACCGATCAGACCTTCGATGCCGATGAGCGGGCCTTCCTGACCACCCTGGCCGGCACCTGCGCCCACGCGATCGAACGTGCGCGCCTGTACGAGCGACAGCGTTCAGTAACTGAAGCACTCCAACAGGCGATCCTGCCGCGGCACCTACCGAACGTCGCCGGCGTGGAACTCACCGCGCGTTACCTGCCGGCGGGCCGGGACGTCGACGTCGGTGGCGACTGGTACGACGCTCTGACGCTCCCGGACGGCTCACTCATGCTGATCGTCGGCGACGTCGGTGGCCACGGACTGCGTGCCGCCACGGTGATGGCCGAGTTGAAGCACGCGGCACGCGCCTATGCCATGCTGGGCCAGACCCCGGCCGCGATCACCGGTCAGCTGTCGGCCAGCCTCACGGCGTCCGACTCCGACGTCTACGCCACCGCGGTAGTCGCCTGTCTCAACGTGACCAACCAGCAGCTGACCTGGTCATGTGCGGGGCATCCACCACTGCTGCTGCTCGACGGCGCCGACGCGACCTTTCTGGAGGAGGTCCACGGCCCGATCCTCGGAGCCGTGGACAACTGCGCCTACCGGCAGGACACCGTGACTCTGCCGGCACGCGCACGCCTGCTGCTCTACAGCGACGGGCTGATCGAACGCCGGGACACATCCATCTCAGAGCGACTCGACTTCCTGTCTGCCGTTGCCGCCGGCTCCCACGCCATGGGCCTGGACGCGGCGTGCGACCGGCTGCTGGCCGAGGTCGCCGGGCCCAGCGGCAGAGAGGACGACCTCTGCCTGCTCGCCGCGGACCTCCTCGGCGATCGATGATCTCCCCGACACCGCCGTGAGGTGTCAGGCGCTGGCGGCGCAAGGGCCAAAGGGTGCGCGACGATCGTCAGATCGCGCGCCCGGAGGCCGCAGTCCCCGAGCGCTAAAGTGTGAGTCATGATCGGCAGCAGACTCACGTCCGTGACGGTCGAGGGGTACACATCAATCCGCTCTGCGCGCGTCGGACTCGGGCGGCTGAACGTCCTGGTCGGACCCAACGGCGCAGGCAAGAGCAACTTCGTCAATGCGTTGGAACTACTCGGACGCATCGCCAATGATGATCTACAGCTGTTCGTCGGTCTACGCGGCGGCGCTGCCACACTGCTCCATGGCGGTACCAAGGGTAAGGCTGCGATCAGCCTTCGCGTGGAGTCCCCGCCTGACAGTTACGAGGCGCGACTCGTGCCAGGCGCGCGGGACGACTTCGTCTTCGACAGCGAGACGATCTCCTCCGCCGACTCGGCAACGGACCATCCCTTCACGCGCCACCTCGGTCGGGGGCATCGAGAGACCCTTCTCCACGAGGACATCGAGGTCCACGGCGAACAGCCGACCGCGGGTCACGTGGTCAAGCTGCTCGGCAGCTGCCGTGTCTACCACTTCCATGACACAAGCCGTACCGCGCCGGTCAAGCTGTTCGCCGACTCCGCGGACAACGTCACGCTCGCCCCAGACGCGGCCAATCTGGCGGCCTTCCTACTAGGCCTGTCAGTTTCCAGGCAGCGTGCCTACCAGCGCATCGTACGCGCGATCCGCCAGGTAGCTCCTTTCTTCCGCGACTTTGTACTTGTGCAGGAAAAGCAAGGCGTGCGGCTACGATGGCGTCAGGTGGGACTCGATAAGGTCCTTGGCCCCGAGGCATTCTCGGACGGAACACTTCGGTTCGTCTGCCTGGCTACGTTGCTGTTGCAGCCGGAACCACCACTCATCGTCGTCCTCGACGAACCGGAACTCGGCCTCCACCCCTTCGCTCTGGTCCAGCTCGCCGGGATGCTCCAAGCTGTCAGCACATTCAGCCAGGTTGTCGTCGCCACCCAGTCAGTCCCGCTGATCGACCAGTTCAATCTCGATGAGATCATCATCGTCGAGCGCGAGGATGGCGCGTCGACCTTTCACCGGCCGGACCCGAACCGGCTCACAGCCTGGCTGGACGACTATTCGCTTGGAGACCTGTGGCGTAAGAACCTGCTCGGCGGCGTGCCAGGTCGCGAGCAGGGCTGATCGGATGCGATCTCTCTACCTTCTCGCCGAGGGACACACCGAGTTCGTCATCATCGACCAGGTGCTCGAGCCGTTTCTGGTAGCTGCGGGCTTCCATGTACGGAAATCAATCATTACCACCAGACGAATGGCGAGCGGACCAGCGAAACGCGGCGGAGTAACCTCCTGGAACCGCCTGGAAAACGAGATCCGGCGGGTTCTTCAGGACCCCACCATCGACGTCGTAACCACAATGATCGACTACTACGGCTTACCGCAGGACGCGCCGGGCATGTCGACCCGACCAGATGCATCTGCCCATGAGGGGGTGACATACGTGGAGACTGAGATCGAACGTAAAATTGGGGATCCACGCTTCGTCCCCCATGTCGTGCTGCACGAGATCGAATCCTGGATTCTCGCGGCTGCGCCTCAGCTCGGTGATCTCGTCGGAGACAGTCGGGTCGCCCGCCGGCTCGCAAGAATTGTTGATGACCACGGCGGGCCGGAACTGGTTGATAATGGCGTCACCACCGCTCCTTCCAAGCGAATCCGTGACATCTATCCGGCATTCGACAAAACACTCGACGGTCCGCTCGCCGTCATCGATCTCGGACTCGCCGAACTACGCAGGCGGTGCCCACATGCCGACGCCTGGTTGTATCGGCTTGAGGAACGCGCCTGACCCGGTCGGCAACTTTGTCGAGCGGTGTGTCGAACGTGTCAACGGCCGAGGGCGGCGTCGCGAGCCTTGATGATGGCCGCGACCAGATCGGGTACCTACAGCTTCAACGATACGGCCCCACGGGCCAACGCATCGTAGGGGCTGCCGTGCCCGCGGGCGAACTCCGGTTCCAGCGACTGTTCCGCGACCGAACGGACCGGCCCCTGGGCGCAGAGCACCGCGTCGCCCACCTCGAACAGGGCATCCCCGCGGCGGGTGAAGCAACCGCGTAGGCCACGGAGGAACACCGCCAGCTCGCCCCCGGGGTCAACGGGTAACGCGTGATCGGGCACACTCATCCTCACGGCCTTGGTTCGATCATGTGTGTCGCAACCCACGATCCTGCCAGGGCCGCCCTACGGGGCGGGGTGCCCCCCGCGACGGCACGCGAAGGCCCGGCCCGGTGAGGCGGTACGGCCCAGGGCCGCTGTGGGGCCGGGTCAACGGCGATGTGTCACTGCCGGGTCCCGAGACGGACAACACGGAACCTTCAACCGTGATCTCACTGCGAGTGACCTTAAATTCCAAGCTGATTCGGGCTGAATGTTTGCGTCAGCTGGTGACGTCCCACAGCCGGATTGTGCTGTCTTCGCTGACGGTGGCGAGGACTTTGCCGTCAGGGCTGAACGCCACGCTGTAGATCTGGCCGGTGTGGCCCGTGAGCGTCTTGGTGGTCTGGCCGGTGACCACGTTCCACAGCCGGGCAGTGGTATCATTGCCGCCACTCGCGAGGACCTTGCCGTCGGGGCTGAACGCCACGCTGTAGATCTGGCCGGTGTGGCCCGTGAGCGTAGCGGTAGTCTTGCCGGTAGCAAGATCATACAGCAGCACCCGGTTGCGGTCAGCAGCGCTGGCGAGAGTCGTGCCATCCGGGCTGAACGCCACGTTGGTAGCGCCATCCGTCAGCGTGCTGGCGAGCTGGCCGGTGGCCACGTTCCACAGCCGCACCGACTCCTGGCTGCCGCTGGCAAGGGTTTTACCGTCGGGGCTGAAAGCGACGCCGTAAACATAGTTGGTGTTACCGGTGAAGGTGGTGGTGACCTGGCCGGTGGCAACGTTCCACAGCCGCACCGGCCCGTTGGCGCTACCGGTAGCGAGAACATTGCCGTCGGTGGGGCTGACCGCTATAGCGGTCACCTGGTCCGTCAAGTTGGCGAAGCTTCCGGTGGCCTTGGCCGTGGCAACGTTCCACACCCGCACGGTGAAGTCCTCGCCGGCCGTGACAAGGGTCCTGCCGTCAGGGCTGAACGCCACGGCGAACACGCCACCGGTGTGACCGGTGAAGGTCGCGGTGACCTGGCCTGTGGCAACGTTCCACAGCCGCACAGTCTTGTCCGCGCTACCGGTGGCGAGAGTTCTGCCGTCGGGACTGAACGCCACTGTCGTGACCCGGGCGGTGTGACCGGTGAGCACGCTCGGGTGCTGGTTACCAGGGCCGGGCACCTGAGTCGCCGAGGCGCCGGCGTTTTGGTTGCCGGGGTCGGGCGCCTGAGTCGCCGAGGCGCCCGCGGTGGAATTGACTGCGCTCCCCGACGATCCGCCGCATCCTGCCAGGACGACTACCGCAACGCCAGTCACGAATATCACGGCCATCAGCCTTGACGAATCGCTTCCCACAGCACCTGTCATAGTGACGATAACCTTTCCTTCGATGATCATTCACGGAGCCATCGATTATGATTCGTTTCGACGGATCACAGGTAGAAGATGGTCCATTCCTGCAAGAATTGGGTTCGCAGCCCAATTCGAGGAGAGGAGGCGGCCCATCGGACGCGAAGCGTACCACCGGCTTTACGACTCTTCACAATAGGCCGGAATTCGCATTCATGCGACTACCGAATGCGAGGTGGTCGACAGCCTGCCCTCCATTCGGGCGGGGCGCCGGATCATCCGCGCTCACCGCACCCGGACATCACGGCGTAGTTCGTCAGCCGTGGTGGACGTGCCACCACCAGGCCGCGGCGACGAGCAGGATGTAGGCGCCGACCACCACGAACCCGAAAGCCGGTGCCCGGGTGACCACGCCACCTGGCGACAGCACAGGATCGGCGCTCCCGCCCACGCCCCCATTCGCATCCGCATCAGACGCACCAGACGCACCAGACCGCGCACGCAACGTCATCATCATGGCGCCGGTCCGCTCGGCCTGTTCCCGACGCCCGGGAGACTCCCCCACCGGTGCGAACGGCCCGACCGCCACCACCGTGGCCGGTTCCCAGGCCAGCACAAGCCGGTCACCGACGAGTCGAGCGCCGTGCAGGCACTCCCAGGCGACGCTGTGGGCGACCATCGCGCCGCGAATGGTCAACCGATCATCGTCGAGGACCACGCGGCGGCCGACGGCGAACAGGCCGTTGGCCAGCAGAATGCCCCCGAGCCACGCGGCGGGCAGGACGTCCAGCCCGAGCAGGACGGCGATCGGCGCGCCGAGCAGTCCGCCGCCCAGCGCTGCCGCGCCGGCCGCCCGGTATCTGCCCGGCCCGCGTACGACGGCGGGCAGGTCGGGCAGGTCAGGCACGCCCGCATCGCCGCTCGCCGGTACCGGGCGGCCGGGCAGGCCATATGCGCTGTCGTCCGAACCCGATCCGGTCCGGGCTACCCGGGAGGTGCGGCCGCCTCGCACGAAGCGCCACCAGGTGCCCGGCGGCGAGCGGAACGTCCGCAGCGGAGCGGTGGGCAGCAGAACGTCATCGCAGACCGACTCTGCGGCGGCCGGCTCGCCGAGAACAAAATCACTGCCGGCAGAATCACCGATGACAAAGGCCGGCCAGGCGTCATCGTGCATCCCGCCGACCAGCGTGGCGAGGTGCGCGGTGACATCCTCGCTGACCTCGCCCCGCCAGGCCCGCCCGAAGGCCCGCTCATCGGCCCATCCACCGGGAGCACCGAATTGACCAGATCCGGCAGGCTCGGACTCGGCCGTCCCAGCCGCCCAGCGAACGGGGACGACCGCGAGCGGCCGTTCGCCGCGCACATCGTCCGCGGCGTAGACGAGCGCGGCACCACGCTCATCCGTCATGATCCTGACCTGGACGCCACGGTGCCGACCGGTCACCAGACGGCGGCGCGCACGCCATCCGACGAACTCCCGCGACGTCAACGCGAGCGCGGCCGCGCCGGCACCGAACGCCCCGGCCGCCCACCCGCTCGGGTCATCCGGTTCGGCCACGAGGCGAACCCAGTCGGGATCACCCGGATCGGTCAGGACCCGTGCGGACGAACCGGTCGGGTACCTACCGGCGTCGGACACAACCACGGTGTGTCGTAACCCCGACGCAAGAACCACTGTGATCCGTCCATCGCCCACCGCGACGATCTGGACGCTCTCTACGCCGGCCGCGGCGACATGATCGTCCTCAACGGCGCTCAGGTGGTCGTACCAGGCATACAGCCCGACCGCCACGGCAGTGAGCGCGGCCGCGGCCAGTAGTCGGGATCGCCGGGGGCCGCCCGGGCGAACCCGCGGCAGGGTCACGGGCATGCCGGCCGGCTGATCGAAGACAGCCCGCTGGGTCGTCCGGACCCGCGCCAGCCAGGCGGCGACCACACCGCAGGCCACGCCATACACGGCAAAGGCGACCCGAGCGGAACCGTTGGTGTCGACGAGGACATCCGCGGTGCCGAACACGATCCCGGCGGCGGCGCCGGCTACCGGGGACCACCACAGCAGCACCGGAACGCCCAGCAGGGATGCACCGAACAGGGCCGAGCCCAGATCCGGCCCGCAGCTGTCCGGGTCGGTGGCTGAGCATGCGGGACCATTGCCGACCGTCGCGGCCAGGACCACGACGAACCACGCGCAGATCAACGCGGGAAGCACCCAGGCAGGGATCCGTGCAGCCCACCAGCTGGCAGCCCGACGCCCGTCCAGCGAGGCCGCCCGCAGGTTCGTTGACAAGTCCGTGCCCTCCGTACAACCCCGCGCGCCGGTGCGAGGAGTCAGCCGCTGAACATACGCCTCCCCCGTGCAGCGCCTTCGGCGATCACGCTCCACCAACAACCCCACCAGAGCCTTCGGCGCGGCACGGGGACTGACGGCACGGGGACTGACGGCACGGGGACTGACGGCTCGGTCACCAGGATGACCGGCAACCGGGTCTCGGACCGTCGCAGCCGTACGGTCTTTGGGAACGATGTGAATCTGGTGTTGTGGCAGGAGCATCAGATTCACATCGCTAAGAGCGCCTGGCAGTAGTGGCGTGACAACCCGTGAGCGGAGGATGATGCCTGCACGATCAGAACCCACGGCGGCCGGTGACGCCGAACTGCGGCGTGGGCTGCAGCGGATGCGAATGATCGCGACCGGCCTGCTGGCCTTCGTCGTGATCATCTATGTCGTGTTCTGGCGGTGGGAGACCAGCGGCGGGCCACCGTGGGCCGCCTATGTCCGGGCCGCCGCGGAAGCGGGTGCGGTGGGCGCCCTGGCCGACTGGTTCGCCGTGACCGCCCTGTTCCGCCGGCCGCTGGGCCTGCCCATCCCGCATACGGCGATCATCCCGAACCGCAAGAACGACCTGGGGCGAAGCCTCGAACGCTTCGTCGCCGAGAACTTCCTGGCCGAGCCGGTGATCCGCGACAAAATCGCGGGCCTGGGGGTGGCCATGCGGATCGGGACCTGGCTCGGTGGACCCGGCCATGCCGAACGGATCACCGCGGAGGCATCCACCCGCCTGGTCGTGGCGCTCGCGGGCATCCGGGACGAAGTGATGGTGGAAGTGGTCGAAAAAACCATCCTGGCCCGGGTCATGGACCGCCCGTGGGCCCCGGCCGCAGGCACGGCGCTGGACCGCATTGTAGACAACGGACTACACCACCGTCTCGTCGACCTGGTTGCCGTCCAGGTGGAGACCTGGCTGCGCAACAACCCGGAAATCATGCTACAGATAGTGACCGACCAGGCCCCGTCATGGTCACCACGCTTCGTGGATGAGGCGATCGCGGCCCGCGCCTACGCCGAAGCGCTGCGGTTCACCGGGGAGGTCCGCGCGGATCCGAACCACCGGCTGCGCCTGGCCCTGGACGACTTTCTGACCCGGTTCGCCGAGCAGCTGCGCACCGACCCGGGCACTGCCGAGCGGGTGGAGAAGTTCAAGGAACGTGTCCGCAACCACCCGGATGTCGACCTGCTGGTCGCAACCATGTGGAATACCACCAAATCCATCCTATTGGATATTGCCGGCGATCCGGACAGCGTCCTGCGGATGCGGATGGCCGACGAACTGCGGATGCTCGGTCATCGACTGACCACAGAACCACGGCTGGGCGCGGGCGTCGACGCCGCAGCGACCGACGTCATGGCGTGGATCGTCAACCGGTACCGATCCGAGATCACAGGCGTGATCAGCGAGACGGTCGCGCGCTGGGAACCGACCGAGACCGCGGCCAAGGTCGAACTCCATGTGGGTCGTGACCTGCAGTACATCCGTATCAACGGCACGGTGGTCGGCGCGCTCGCCGGGCTGGTCATCCATCTCCTGACAGGCCTGCTGCTGTGAGAGCGACCAGGGTGGCCCCGGCCCAGCGTGCGCGAGGTCTCACCTGCGGCCGGCGACATCCGGGGTGGTGATCGGTGTACGCTGAACCCGCTGGCGGCCACAGGCCGTCCATGGTGTGCGGTTTTCGAACCACATGCCCGAGGTCCGTGTGAGAGTAGGTCGGGGCGAACCCAAGAGGGTTCACTCTGATCATGCTTTGGTGACGCGGCCCGAGCTGGACGCACGACCGCTGCCACATGATCGCCGACGCATCCACGCGGCGACCTCGACACGACGGACGGATGAACCCTGTCTCAGCACGGTGACACTCAGCCCTCCCCTGCCCGCCGACGTTCCCGGCCCGCTCGCGGTAGTGGTGGCAGCGGTGGCGGCGGCGCCTACCGCGGTCGCGGCGGCCCTCGTCCGGGCGGCAAGCAGAACGGCCCGAACCGATCCGCGACTCCGCCCCGCCCGACTCTGCCGACCCGCGAGCCACGGCCACCGGTCAGCTCCTTCGCGGACGCCGGCCTACCGGCGGCCCTCGTCAGCGCCCTTGCCCGACAGGGGATCACCGCCCCGTTCGCAGTACAGGCCGCAACCCTGCCCGACGTCCTGGCCGGTGAGAACGTCCTCGGCCGGGCAAGCACCGGATCGGGCAAAACCCTCGGGTTCGGCCTGCCGATGCTCGCGGAGCTGTCGAAGAACCGCGCTGTCGCGCCGGGACGCCCCCGCGGTCTGATCCTCGTTCCGACCCGGGAACTCGCCCAGCAGGTCCACGACGCGCTGGACCCGCTCGCCCGGCCACTGGGCCTTCGGCTACGCGCGGTGTACGGCGGGACGTCGATCTCCCGCCAGATCAGCTCGCTGCGGCGCGGAGTGCACATCGTCGTCGCCACGCCCGGACGCCTGGGCGACCTGATCGAACGCGGTGCCTGCTCTCTGGAGGAGATCGCGATCACGGTGTTGGACGAGGCCGACTACATGTGTGACCTCGGCTTCCTCCCGGCCGTGCGAGCGCTGCTGGACGCGACCCCGGCCGGTGGTCAGCGGCTGATGTTCAGCGCGACCCTCGACCGCGAGGTGGAGGTGCTGGTCCGTCAGTACCTGCCGGAACCGGTGCTCGTCGCCATCGACTCGGAGACCGCGCAGGTCTCGACGCTGTCGCGGCACGCTCTCGAAGCCTCGGATCCGGCTGCCCACACCCGCCTGGTCACCGCGCTCGCCGGTGGTTCCGGGCGGACCCTGGTGTTCGCTCGCACCCAGCGGGGCGCGGACCGGCTCGCCGAGCAGCTCACCCGCTCGGGCGTCCCGGCCCAGCCGCTGCACGGCGGCATGGCGCAGAACGCTCGGACCCGGGCGCTCGCCGGGTTCGCCGACGGCGCGCACCGGGTACTGGTCGCCACCGACGTGGCCGCTCGCGGCATCCACGTCGACGGCGTCGACATCGTGGTGCACGCAGGGCTTCCGAGTGATCCCAAGACCTACCAGCACCGCGGCGGACGGACGGCCCGAGCGGGCGCGCACGGCGCCGACGTGCTCGTCTCGCTGCCTGAGGAACGTGGCATCGTACGCGCGCTACTGCGTGCCGCCGGTAGTGACGCCCAGCCGGAAGCGGCCGACGCGGACGCCGAGGTCGTAGCACGCCTTGCCGGACCGCCCGCGCCTCGGATCCTGCCGCAGCAGCGGACCGCCTCGGCCGAGTCGGTCTCGGCCAGGGTGCCGGCGCAGGGACGGCCGTCCGGCGGTTCGCGGCGCGGCACGGACAAGCAGTGGGGTGCCCCGGCATCCCGCGGTGGTTCGGCGTCCGGGCGCGGGTCCGACCAGCAGCGCCGCGGGGGGCGCCGCCAGGGTCCGCCATCCACGACGACAACCGGTCAGGCCTGATCCGACCGGGGGGGCAAGGCCAAAGGACGTGCGATCATGGTTTCTCCCGCACGCCCGGCGGCCCCAAAAGCGTAGATCCAGCCAAAGGGCGTGCGATCATGGTTTCTCCCGCACGCCCGGCGGCTCCTATGATCTGAAGCATAATGCCGGAGGCCGCGGCACCGACTTGTTCGGTACCGCGGCCTCCGGCATAATGGCGTGCTCAGGTCGACCTGTTCAGAGCCGGCTCGGCACCCCGGCCGCAACGGCCTGCTGTGCTACGCCCAGGCGAAGGCGCAACGGGTTTGCGACGGAACGCGCGATCCGCCACGGTTCGGACGCGCTGTCCACCCGGCCGTCGACGTCCCCCTCCGACGTCCCCCACTGACCCGACCACGGCCCACGCGACTCCAGGTGGACCGATTCGTCCTGCTCAGACACTGGCAATGCCCCCTCCCACACAACGACGACGTGCATAAGCAACCCGTAATGGCACAACGTAATGACACGACGGGCGTGTCCGCATCCCGCAGACACCTGGCTACAAACCATATCGAACCCGACTCCGGGACGATAAGGCAGTCGCGGGTGAGAATGTTCATCCACGGTCACAGCCGGCTCATACACAATGGTATTGACCGTTTGATGGGTATCCGGCGTGTCAAGCCGTCGATAGAACCCGGCCGGCGCAGCGTGGGCGGGTCGCGCGTGGGTCGCCGTCGGCCGGCAGTTGACCCAGTGGCTGAACGACTGCGTGAGGGCCGTCTCGTCAGCTCGCGGTCACGAGGCGACGGCCTTCGCGCCGAGGAGGCTTTTGATGTCTCCCCAGAAGGCTCCGGTCGTGTCGACCTCGGGTCCGAGCTTGAGCAAGGAGGTCCGCCGCGGGCTCTGCAGCCGCAGGTGCACGGGGGTGCTGCCGGGATGGGTGGCCAGGATGTGCTTGAGGTTGTTGACGAGGTCCGGGGTCACCTTGTGAGTGGGTACCGTGAGGACAACAGGCGGCTCCGCGTCCGCACTGACACTCGACACGTCGAGCGTGGTGAGATCCTGTCCGAAGATACTGATGGCGCCGTCGCGCTCATTGAGCCTGCCCCGCACGGAGACGACGGCGTCGGGCACCAGCTCAGTGCCGTGGATTTCATAGCTCTTCGGGAAGAACAGAACCTCCACAGCGGCGTCGAGATCCTCAAGGGTGAGGATGGCCCAGAGGCTGCCGCTGGTCTTGTTAACCCGCCGATCGACCTTCGCGATCACGCCCGCTATACGGACAGCGCCCTCGCTTCGACCACTGTCAAGAAGATCAACGATTGAGATGTCCCGATTGCGTTCCAGGATCTTTTCGGCGCCCTCCAGCGGATGGCTGGAAACGTAGAGGCCGAGCATCTCGCGTTCCTGCGCCAGGAGTTCAGGGCGCGGCCACTCCGCGGCACTGAGATCGAGGTTGAGACCGATCTTCACCGGTTCGCCCTCGTTCTCGTCGCCATCTCCGAACAGACCATACTGGCCGAACGCCTCAGCCCGCTTAGGGCCGACGACGGCGTCGATGGCGACCTCGTGGACACTCACCAGCGCCCGGCGGGTGTGGCCGAGCGAATCGAAGCTGCCCGCCTTGATGAGGGAATCGACGGTACGTTTGTTACAGACACCGATCTCGACCTTGTCGAGGAAATCCGGGAACGAGGTGAACGCGCCCTTCTTCTGCCGCGTGGCCCTGATCGAGTCGACCACCGGCGCCCCGACGTTCCGAATGGCACCCAGACCGAAACGGACGTCGGTGCCGACCGGGGTGAAATACAGGGATGAGTCGTTGACATCCGGCGGCAGCACGCGGATCCCCATCTTGCGGCACTCCGCCAGATATACCGCCATCTTGTCCTTGTCGTCGCCGACGGAGGTGAGCAGTGCGGCCATGAACTCGGCTGGATAGTTGGCCTTCAGATAAGCCGTCCAGAAGGAGACGACACCGTAACCGGCGGTGTGCGACTTGTTGAAGCCATAGCCGGAGAACGGGAGCAGAACGTCCCACACCGCCTGCGCGGCCACCTTCGAGTAACCTTTTTCGTCCATACCCACCATGAACTCGGCATAGCTGGCGTCCAGGATCTCCTTCTTCTTCTTCCCCATGGCGCGGCGCAGCAGGTCGGCCTTACCGAGGCTGTAGCCGGCGAGCTCGCGTGCGATGGCGAGCACGTGCTCCTGGTAGACGACGAGATGGTAGGTGTCGCCGAGGATGCTTTCGAGTGCGTCCCGCAGTTCCGGGTGGATGGGCGTGATGGGCTTGCGGCCGTTCTTGCGGTCGGCGTACTCGATGTGCGAGTTCGCCGCCATGGGTCCCGGTCGGTACAGCGCCAGCACGGCCGCGATGTCCTCGAACGTGGTCGGCGCCATGAGACGCAGCAGACTGCGCATGGGACCACCGTCAAGCTGGAACACCCCGAGTGTGTCACCACGGGCCAACAGCTCGAAGGTGGGGACGTCGGCCAGCGGAAGGGTCTGGAGGTCGAGGTCGATCCCGCGGTTCTGGCGGATGTTGCGGATCGCGTCGTCGATGACGGTGAGGTTCCGCAGGCCCAGGAAGTCCATTTTCAGCAGGCCCATGTCCTCGCACTGCGGGAACGGGAAGCCCGTGATGATGGCACCGTCGGCGTCGCGCCGGTGGATCGGCAGAACATTCAGCAACGGTTCGGAGCAGAGAATGACCCCGGCGGCGTGCACGCCGGTTCCACGGGTGAGCCCTTCCAACCCGCGGGCGGTATCGATGACCTTCCGGACCTCCTGATCGGTTTCGTAGAGGCCGCGAACCTCCGCCGCCTCGCTGTACCGCTCGTGTTGGGGATCGGTGATGCCCGACAGCGGGATGCCCTTGCCGAACACGTCCGGCGGCATTGCCTTGGTGATGCGGTCGCCGAGGGAGTAGGGGTAGCCCAGGACGCGGCAGGAGTCCTTGATCGCAGCTTTTGCCTTGATGGTGCCGAAGGTGAGGATCTGGCAGACCTTCTCCTCACCGTATTTCTCCGTCACGTAACGGATCATGTCGCCGCGACGGCGTTCGTCGAAGTCCAGGTCGACGTCGGGGGGGGTGACCCGTTCGGGGTTCAGGAACCGCTCGAAGATCAACTTGTGTTCGATCGGGTCGAGCTCGGTGATCCCCAGGACGTAGGCGACCATCGAACCGGTGGCCGAGCCGCGTCCCGGCCCCACCCGGATGCCCTTGTCGCGCGCCTCCCGGCAGATGTCGGCGACGACGAGGAAGTAGGCGGGAAAACCCATCTGGTCGATCATCCGGAGTTCGTAGTCGATCCGCTCGCGGACATCCTGCGAGGGGTTGGCGCCGAACCGGTGCTCCACTCCTGCGGCGACCTCTTTGTACAACCACGACAGCTGGTCCTCCCCGGCGGGGACGGGGAAGCGTGGCATTCGGTCGACAAAGGTGAACACGTCGTCATACGGTTCGACCCGCTCGGCGATCAGCAGAGTGCTGTCGCAGGCACCGGAAACCTGGCCGTCCCACAGCTCCCGCATCTCGTCGGGGCTTTTGAGGTAGTAGCCGTCTCCGTCGAACTTGAAACGCTTGGGGTCGTCGAGTGTCTTGCCGGTGCCGACACACAGCAGCGCGCTGTGCGAATCCGCCTGATCCTTGGTGACGTAGTGGCTGTCATTCGTCGCGAGCGGCGCCAGATCCAGCTCCCGGGCGATTCGCAGGAGTCCGTCGCGCACGCTGCGTTCGATGGCCAGGCCGTGGTCCATCAGCTCAAGGAAATAGTTCTCCGCGCCGAAGATGTCCTGAAAGGTCGCGGCCGCTTCCAGCGCCTTGTCGAACTGACCCAGGCGCAGCCGGGTCTGGACCTCACCGGAGGGACAGCCCGTTGTCGCGATGATTCCGACGGCGTGTTCGGAGATCAGCTCGCGATCCATCCGAGGTTTGCGGTAGTAGCCGTCGAGACTCGCCAGGCTGGAGAGGCGAAAGAGGTTCCGCAAGCCGGTCGCATTGGCGGCGAGCATGGTCATGTGGGTGTAGGAGCCGCTACCGGAAACGTCACCGCCTTCCCCGTCGGGGTCGGCGTTACGCTGGCCGCCCTCGCCCCAGAAGATGGGCTTCTTGTGGAAACGCGATTCGGGCGCGATGTACGCCTCGATACCGATGATCGGTTTGACACCGGATTTCTTCGCGGCTTGCTGAAACTCGTAGGAACCGAACATATTACCATGATCGGTCATGCCGACCGCGGGCATCCCGAGACGGGCCGCCTCGGCACACAGAGAATTGACCTTGGCCGCACCGTCCAACATCGAGTACTCGGTGTGAACATGCAGATGGACGAAGGAATCGCTAGCCATCGGTCCCCTTTCTTGCCCTACCCTTCCCTGAACTCTAGCGGCGCCTACCGACGGTCTTCGCCGGCGGCACAGTGGCACCAGCCTCAGCGGGTACGGGGCCGCCGAACGCTCGCGGAAGGTGACCGTCCCTGCCGGTCGCTCTACATCGACCGGCA
>NZ_CAUVXI010000038.1:19151-32806 GCF_963555845.1 Protofrankia sp. Cas8
TGGCGAGGTTTCGTACTGTGGCCGCTCCTCGGCGAAGGTCATCCGGGCCCTGCACCCGTCCAGTACGCGACGACCGTGGCCTGCCGTCCGTCCACAGCTGGGCGCCGGGCACACCCGCGGCCATGCCGCCTTCGACGCCTTCGACGCCTTCGACCTGTTCAGCCGTTACACCGGCACCCTGGTGTGCGACGACTACGCCGGCTACGACACGCACGAGGAGATCCTCACCGCGCGCCAGCTGTGTAACGCGCACCTGATCCGTTCGGTTCGGGGTGTCGCCGAGGCCGAACCCGGGCTCCAGGCATGGGCGACGGCGATGATCGAGGTGCTGCGTGCGGGCCGGTCGGCCGTCAGTGCGGCCCTGGCCGGGGGCCGCACCTGCCTGACCGGCGGTGAGATCGAGCAGGTCCGCGCCGCCTACCTCGAACAGGCCGCGGCCGGGATCGCCGCCAACAAGGACCAGTGCACCACCAAGGGTGGCCGGCACTCCGGATATGTGCTGGCCAAACGGCTCCACGCCATCCCACCCATGCACGCCATCCGTACCGCCCTGGCTGGCAACGCATGGACACCCCTACGGGCCGTCACCACAACCTGACCCCGTAGCTGGTTACGGTACAGGCACTCTATGAGCCTGTTTTGAATCTTGGGCTCGCCCGGACAGCGGATTCAAACCAGGCTCTTAACGATGTGAATCTGATGCTCCTGCCACAACACCAGATTCACATCGTTCCCAAAGAGCGCCCGGCAACAGTCCCGCGGCGGAAAGAATTGCATCACGATTAGCAATTATGCGATCAGCCATTTGTGGGCCTGTCAGGTTCTGCCTGGCGAGGGCGAAGCACCGCGCCCGCGACTCAACTATCGCCTTTGGGTGCGGCTCTTTTGAAGTGATCGATCATGCTGCGAACATGTAGTTTCTTTGGTGGGCCTGTAGAAATAACGGTGTAACCCTCCGAGAGTGAGGACATGCCGTGAGTGACATGATGGTGGAGGTTCCGCCGGCCCACGAGGCCCCCGCGCTGGATCGACCCGGGGACGACCCGGTGGACCTTCGGTCCTCGGCTTCGACGCACATTGAGGGTTATTATGTGCGTCATGGTCGTGCGCGTCGGAGTCAGAGAACTGCAGCACAACACCGCCCGGGTGATCGAGAAGATCAAGAATGGGCAGACCGTCGAGATCACCGAACGGGGACGGCTGGTCGCCCTCCTCGTCCCCCCTGGACCGTCCCATAAGGCCAGGGACGAACTGATCGCCGCGGGAGTCCTGCATCCTGGTCGCGGCGGTCTGGCTGGCTGGCAACCGTTGGCAGCGCGTCCGGAGATTCCACCGTTGTCCCAGATCCTTGCGGACATGCGCGACGAGGACGACCTATGATCTACCTGGACTCCTGCGCGCTGGTCAAACTGCTCGTCACCGAACCCGAAACCCCGGCACTTGTGGCATTCCTTTCCGCTCACGCCGCCTATCCACACGTAACCACCACCCTGGCCCGCACCGAAGTGACGCGGGTCGTACGCCGTGCAGCACCGAAGGACTCCCAGCTGCACGCAACCGCCGTCGAACTGGTCGATCAACTGGACCAGGTCGAGCTGGAGCGACCGTTGCTCGACCAGGCCGGCATCGTCGCTGATCCGTATGTCCGTACCCTCGACGCGATCCATCTCGCGGCCGCACTCCACCTCGCGGAGGCGCTGACCGCCTTCGTTACCTATGACCACCGACTGGCTGCGGCCGCCCGGGATGCGGGCCTTCCCGTCCGCACGCCGACGTAGACTTGCGTTACGGAGATGGACGGAAGGACGCGCTGATGAGCGAGCCGCTGATCGCGATCCCGCCGGATGGGTGGACCACCGACTACCTTGACGAACTGCCGGTCAGCAACCACCGCTACGAACTGACCGACGGAGCGCTCAGCGTGTCGCCGTCGGCTTCCAACCTGCACCAGGCCCTGAGCGCCCGACTCTTCGCCGCGCTTGACGCGCTCGCGACCGAGCCGTTCGCCCTTGCGATGGCCGTGGACATCCGGTTCGGCCGGCAGCTCACCCGCATCCCCGACCTCATGGTGGTGCGCAGCGACGAACCGGGCCGGCACTGGTTCGCTCCCGCCGAGGTCGTCGTCGCGATCGAGATCGAATCCCCCGGCAACCACGTTGAGGACCGCACCACCAGACCGGCGTTGTACGCCCAGTTCGGCATTCCGTACTACTGGCGGATTGAACCGTCCCCGCCGCGGGTGACGACCTACCGGCGCGGCCGCGGCGACGCCTACACGGTGGCCGGTAGCGGCGAGCGGCTCACCGTCACCGAGCCGTTCCCGGTCGACCTCGACCTCACGGCGCTGCTCCCCCACTGGGCCCGCTGACGACCGGCCGTCCAGAAGATCAGCATTAGTTTGTCGCTGGGTACGCTTATCCGGTCAAAAAGCGTACAGACCAACAAACATGCGCCGATCATGGACTGAATCAGGCAGTCGTGGACGGGATCCGCATTATCTGATCGGCAGTTCAGCCGCTGGGGAGGCGAAAGGTGAGGTCCGCGGTGGGGATGCCGGTTTCCAGCTGAGCCTTCTGCAGATGGCCGGAGTAGTCCCAGTTGACCGCCTGCCACCGGGTGACCTGGTCGAGCACCCAACGTCCGGACTGGCGGGAGCCGTTACCGGACCGGCCGTTGCCACCGAAGGGCAGGTGCGCCTCGGCCCCGGACGTCGAGTTGTTGACGCTGACCATGCCGGCGCTGATCCTGCGGCGGAACCGGAAGACCGTCGCCGGGTCATTGGTGTAAATCGACGAAGACAGGCCGTAACCGGGCGCGTTGGCCAGTTCTATCGCCTCGTCGAGGTGACCGTAGGTGGTGACGCCGACGATCGGGCCGAACGTCTCCTCGCCGAACACCTCGTCCCCGGGACGCACACCGTCGAGGATCACCGGATGGTAGTACAGGCCGGTCTCGGCAACGCCGACGAACCCGTTGCGCGGGCGGGCCGCGTCGATCCGCCCGACCGCCGAGGACCCCGCAACCCGGTGATGATCACAGATGAACCCGAGGGTGTGTTCGAAACCAGCGGCGAACCGCCGATCGAGCAACGGCCCGTAGAGGACGTCCGCGAAGGGGTCACCGATCGTCGCCGCCTGCACCGCGGTCACGAACCGGCGGACGAACTCGTCGTGCAACGACGCGTGCACGATCACTGTGCCCAGCGACGTGCACCGCTGCCCGGCCGTGCCGAAACCGGAGAACACCGCGCCGGCGACGGCGGCGTCCAGATCCGCGTCGGGTGCGACCACCATCGGGTTCTTCCCGCCCAGCTCCAGACAGGGGGTCTGCAGGTGCCGGCCGCACAACTCGCCGATCATCCGTCCGACCTCGGTCGAGCCGGTGAAGCCGACCTTGTCGACGCACCCTGCCTCCAGCGCCCGCTCCAGGCCGGTGAACGTTTCCACCCCCTCGGCGGGCACCAGGCCCAGCACGCCGGCGGGTACCCCGGCATGGTGAACCAGCTCGGTGAACGCCTGGGCGCACGCGGCCGCGTAGACGGCCGGCTTCCACACGACGGTGTTGCCGCACAGCAACGCCGGGACGATGTACCACGCCGGAACCGCCACCGGAAAGTTACCCGCAGTTATCACTGCCATCACACCGACCGGTTCCCGGAAGGTGAACAGCTGCTTGTCGGGCAGTTCCGACGGCACGGTCTCGCCGTAGAGACGCCGGCCCTCGCCGAGGAAGAACCGGCAGGTGTCGATGATCTCCTGTACCTCACCGCGCGCCTCGGCCAGGGGCTTGCCGACCTCGCGGGTGACCAGCCGGGCGAGCGCGTCGGCGTTGTCCTCGACCAGGCGCCCGAGGTTCGCGATCACGGTTCCGCGCACGGGTGCAGGCACATCGGCCCAGCCGGGCTGGGCGTCCCGGGCGATGCGGCAGGCAGCCAGCAGTTCGGCGGGGCTCGCAAGCACGATCTCCGCGACGACCTCGTCAAGATGGGCGGGGTTCGTCGACAGGCTCACCGATCCCATCAGGTGGCCGGGACGCTGGTCAGTACCCGCTCAAGGGCATCCACGCCGAGGGCGAGCTCGGTGGCCGAAACGGTCAACGCGGGCCGGAAGCGCAGTGCCCGCGGACCAGCGGGCAGGACCAGCACATGCTCCTCGGTGCGCAGCCGGCGCACGACCTCGTCGCGGATTCCGGGTGCGGGCAGGTCGATCGCGCACAGCAGGCCGCGCCCGCGCGGGTTGGTCACCAGCGACGGGTGGCGCCGGGCCAGCTCCCACAGGCCGGCCAGCAGCCCAGCGCCGAGCTCGCCGGCCCGGGTGAACAATCCGTCAGCTTCCATGATCTCCAGCATCCGCCGGGAGCGGACCATGTCGACCAGCCCGCCACCCCAGGTCGAGTTGATTCTTCCCGCTACACAGAAGACGTTCTCGGGCACCTCGTCCACCCGCCGGCCTGCCATCACCCCACCGACCTGCACCTTCTTACCGAAGGCGACAACGTCGGGATGCAGGCCCAACTGCTGGTAGGCCCAGGCCGACCCGGTGCTCCCCACCCCGGTCTGGACCTCGTCGAGGACGAACAGCGCGTCATGGACGTGACACAGACGTTCCATCGCGGTGAGGAACTCCGCCCGCAGATGGTTGTCGCCGCCCTCACTCTGGATCGGTTCGGCCAGGAAACAAGCGATGTCGTGTGGATGGCGGGCGAACGCCGCCTCGGCCTGGGCGAGCGCGCCCGCCTCGGCCACGGCGAGGTCGCCCAGCCGGGTGTCGTCCAGCGGGTAGGTGACCGCCGGGGTGTCGATCCGCGGCCAGTCGAAGGTGGGGAAGCGGTCGGTCTTGACCGGGTCGGTGTTGGTGACCGACAGGGTGTAGCCGCTGCGTCCATGGAAGGCGTGGCGCAGGTGCAGCACCCGCGTCCCGAGCGACGGCGACCGCCCCGCCTGGGCGTTGCGACGGCTTTTCCAGTCGAACGCGCACTTCAGGGCGTTCTCGACGGCGAGCGCTCCGCCTTCGACGAAGAACAGGTGGGGCAGCTCCGGGTCGCCGAGGACCCGGACGAACGTCTCGACGAACCCTGCGTAGGCGGCGGTGGCGATGTCGGGGTTGGCCGGCTTGTTGACCGCCGCGGCGGTCAGCTCGGCGAGAAAATCGGGGTCGCCGGTCAGCTCCGGCGGATTGACCCCCAGCGGCGCCGAGGCGAAGAAACTGTAAAGGTCCAGATAGCGCTGGCCGTCACGGGCATCCACGAGCCAGCTGCCACGGCTGTGCGCAGTGTCGAGGACGATGTCGAAGCCGTCGGTGCGGACGTGGCGGCCCAGCACCTCCAGCACCCGGTCCGGTGCGACCGTCGGGTGTGCGACGGCGCGACTCCCCGTGACCAGGGAGATCCGACCCCGCATGGGGACCGCGGCAGGTGTGGTCGACATCCCGCCCCTCCTTCCGCGTACATCTCGCCTGGATCACACCGTGTCGGGGCCACGTCCCACAAGATCTGCTTCTCGTGCGGCCAGCTTCTCGGAGAGACCGATAAACCTTCTGTCAAACCCTCTTGATCGTCAAGATACTATTCTTCCAGACCGGAATCAAGGCAAAATTTTTCCCCCGAGACGGAGGACGTCGCATAGCCGACGTCACCGGAGCAGCGCTGCCACGCACGGGCGAACGCATCAGGGACAATCGGGGACACCATCCGCCAATCGAGCGGGCGGGCGGGTGGCAAGGAGGAGGAAAAGACGTGCTCCAGCCGTTGTCGGACGACGACCCGCGCGAGGTCGGTCCGTACCGTCTACAGAGCCGGATCGGCGCCGGCGGCATGGGCATCGTCTACCTCGGGTTCGCCGCGGACAACAAGCCGGTCGCGGTCAAGGTGCCCTCGCCGGGGCTCGCTGACAACCCCGAGTTCCGCGACCGGTTCCGCACCGAGGTGACCGCGGCCGCGCGGGTGCGCGGCATGTCGGTCGCCGCGGTGATCGACGCCGACACCGACGGCCCACGCCCGTGGATGGCCACCGAATACGTCGAGGGCCGCAGCCTGACCGAGGCGGTCGCCCAGCGCGGCCCCTTCACCGGACGCCTGCTCGACGGGCTGGCGGTCGGGCTCGCCGACGCCCTGGTCGCGATCCACGCGGCCGGGGTGGTCCACCGCGACCTCAAACCATCCAACATCCTGGTCACCTGGGATGGCCCGAAGGTCATCGACTTCGGGATCGCGAGGTCGTCGGACTCGACCAGCCATACCCGTACCGGCGTGCTCATCGGCACCCTGGTGTGGATGGCACCCGAACAGCTACGGGGTGAGCGGGCCGGGTCGCCGACCGACATCTTCGCCTGGGGTGCGTGCGTCGCGTTCGCCGCCACCGGCCGCCAGCCGTTCCGGGGCGAGCGCCCCGAAGCGATCGCCGTCCAGATCATGACCGCCGCCCCCGACCTGACCGGTGTGCCACCGGCCCTCACCGCGGTGCTGGCCCGGACGCTGGACAAGAACCCGGCGCGACGCCCGACCGCCACACAGCTCGTCGCCGGACTCGTCGGGCACGATGTGGTCGACCCCGGCGAGACCGTCCGGGCGGCACACACCGCCCTTGCGCAGTGGTGGTCGTTGCCGCCCACCCCGCCGCAGGCACCGTCCGAGCAGGCGCAGGAGACCTTCCGCTCACCCACATACCGGACGCGGGCCGGCGGCGAGCCTATGCGCGGCGAGCCTTACCGGGGCGGCGAGTCGTACCCGCCAGCCGCACCGCACCGGGGCGGCGAGCCGTACCGGGAGTCGCAACCAAGCCCGGCACAAGCCCGCCGACGTGGCATCTTCGCCGCGGTCCTGGCAACCGTCCTGGCGCTGGCGGTCGTCGGCGGGATCATCGCCGCCATGACATTACGCGGGCACGGCTCCCGCACCGGAGCCGACCGGGGGTTGACGGCAGCCGGGCAGAGCACGCCGGCGGCGACCGCGACCACAACCACCCACCGGAGCCCGACGCCGTCGGGCCGGCCCACTACCGCGACTCCGACCCCCACCCCGTCGCGGACTCCGACACCGACACCGACGCACGGGCCGCTCACCCTCGCCGAGGCGGCGAAGATCGTCAACGAGCAGGGCTACGCGGTGACCGACCAGACCGGATTCCTCACGGGCCGGACCCTCAACGTCCTCATCGGCCGGGACACCGCCTCCGCTGGCACATCCCGCGAGTTCGCGTTCTTCTTCGTCGGCTCCGACATGATCGGTAAGGATTTCAGCGAGCCGAGCGCCGGCATCCATGTCGTGTCCGCGACGCAGATGGTGAGCGTGCTGCGCTACGACCTGTACGAGCCGTCGGACAAGGTGTGCTGCCCGACCGCCGGCACGGCTGATGTGACGTTCCGCTGGGACGGCAAGAAGCTCAGCACCGACCCGTCGACGATCCCGCCGAGCGACCCCAGCGTCCACGGCAGCCGCCGCTGACCGGGTGACAGCGGTGGCCCGACGGGCTACCCGCCGTCCAGCGGGATGACGCGCAGCCGAGCCGCGATGTCCTCGACCTCCGCCGCACCCTGAGCGACATCCATGACAAGGTCGAACGCCGCGTCGTGAGTCAGGTCGACCGTGTGACGGTTGATGTCGAGGAACACCATGGTCGCCAGCCAGGCAAGGCGCTTGTTACCGTCGACCAGAGCATGGTTGCCGGCAACTGAATGCAGCAGCGCGGCGGCCTTGAACGCGAGGGTCGGATAGGCGTCCTGCCCGAAGGCGCTCGAGCGGGGCCGGGCTGCCGCCGCGTCGAGCAGACCGACGTCGCGCACCGGACCGGCGCCCAGGTCGCGTACCAGCGTGAGCAGGTCCTCCAGATCGAGATACGCGACGCGACTCACACTGTGCCCAACCGGACGAGCACATCCCCCCATCGATCGATCATGCGGTTGGAGCTGTCCCGTACTCGGGCAGTGTGCCCGGCCCGCTCGTAGCGCTCCAGAACCGCACGCCGGATGATCTCCTGCCGGGAAATGCCCTCGCTGGCGGCCAGCGCGGTCAGGGCTTCTTCGAGCTCTTGGTCGGTGCGCACCGTAAAGGCCATCCGGTGACGATACCATTCTGATACCAAAAGTGCAGTCGACGGCCGGCACGGGGTGGGACTCCACGCCCCGGTTACCCAGCCACCCGGGGCCGGGCACGAGCGCGGATGGGTTCAGGACGGGTGCGTCGATGGACCGACCGGGCGCTGTGAGCGGCCCGAATCTTCGTGTGTCAGTCGGGTGTGAACAGCATGGTCACGATGCCGACTCTCTTGATCGTTCATCACACACCCGCACCGGCGATGCAGGCGATCCTTGAGACCGTCCGCGCCGGTGCCACCCGACGACGCGATCGAGGACGTGGCCGTGGTGGTGCGGCCGGCGCACTCAAACACTTCTTCGACACCGTCTACTACCCGTGTCTTGACGCTACGGTGGGCCGTCCGTACGCCGTTTACGTTCACGGGAACAACGACACGACAGGCGCCGTGCGCGCTGTGGAGTCGATTGCGACCGGCCTGCGCTGGAAGCGCATGCGTGACCCGGTCACCGTGATCGGTACCCCGGACGCCGTCGCCCGCGAAGCGTGCTGGGAACTCGGTGCCAATTCCCGGTGAGAAATGGCGCGGGATGCCATTGTCGGTAGAACAGATTCGTGGACTTCCCCCGCGCGCTACGCGAACGCCGTACCGGCCGTCATCTCAGTCAGCTCGACCTGGCGCTGCGGGCGGGCACCACCCAGCGGCGACCTCCGTACTCTCCGTTCGAATGCCTGGCTCGCTGGTCGTGTCGGTGCGATGTGACCGCGGACTCCGCTGCGCGCGAAGCCTGCTGCGAGCTGGGCGTCGGCACGGTGGCGCGCCTGATGCCGTAGCGCTCACGTCTGGTTGGGTATCTAGGAGCTTCATGCGCCGTGCATGAAAGCGTGGTAGCATCGACATATGAGCGAGTCCGCCGACGTGGGCATCATCCAGGTGCGCGATGTCGATCCGACGACGCTCGCGGTCCTCCGGGAGCGTGCTAGATCGCTAGGCCAGTCGCTGTCCGGGTACTTGCGGGACCTGATGGATGCTGACGCGGCCACGGAGACCAACGCCGAGGTCATCGCCCGCATTGCCCGCGACAGGGAACCGGTGGAGCTCACCATGGACGACATCCTCGAGGCGCGGGACGAGGGGCGGCGTTGACCCTCACGTACGTGGTTGACTGCTCGCTCGTCATTGATGTGTTGTCCGTCCGCAATGGCGATGAGGTGCTCCGGCAGCGCCTGTCTGCCCCACGCACGCTGCACGCCCCGCACCATCTGGACGTCGAGGTCGCGTCAACAGTCCGCGGGCTTGCCGCCGGAAAGAAGATCACTGACCGTCGCGGCGAGCAGATGCTGGCTGACTACGCGCGCTTGCGGATCACCCGTCATCCGGTCTGGCCCTACCACCCCCGGATGTGGAAGCTACGACACAACCTCGGTGCCTACGATGCCGCCTACATCGCGCTCGCCGAAGCACTCGGCTGCGAACTGCTCACAGGCGACATCAAGCTCAAGAACGCGACCGGACACCGCGCGACGGTCATCGCCACCCGGTAGCCCGTGCGAGTTCGGCGCGAGGTAGCGGCGAGATGCCACGCGGTGTGACCGTCTGGCGCACCCTACTTTCGGGTAAATCTGCGACACCGTCTACTACCCGTGTCTCGACGCGACCGTTGGCCGGCCGTATGCGCTGTACGTCCACGGCAACAGCGATACGACCGGCGCGGTCCGCGGGGTCGAGACCATCGCGACCGGCCTGCGCTGGAGGTGCCTGCGCGATCCAGTCACCGTGATCGGTACGCCACTGATAGGATGCGCGCAGATAATCTACGCATAGACTTTTATGGCAGGAGGTCCCAGGATGTGGTCCTACGAGCACAGCGTCCTGACGGAGGCGGCGCCGGAGGCAGTCTGGCGGTTGTGGGCAGATGTGGCAGGCTGGAGGGCCTGGAACGCGGACATCGACGGGATCGAGGTCAGTGGTCCGTTCGAGGTCGGGAGCGAGATCGTAATGAACCCCGCAGGTGAACAGCCGGTGCGGCTGCGGCTGACTGAGGTTGACGCGCCATGGCTGTTCGTCGATGAGGTCGATCTCGGCGACATTCTGGTCCGCACCACGCACCGCATCGACGCGGTTGACGCGGAGCGCCGCCGCGTGACCTACCGGACGGAGATCACAGGTTCGGCGGCCGACGAGCTGGGAACTCAGGTCGGCCCGGCGATCACGGCTGACTTTCCGGACACGATCGGGGCATTGGTCAGGCTCGCGGAGGCGCCAGCGTCCCGCGACTGACGAAGGTCGACCGATAACGTGGCCTTGCCTCCCGGTGGCAGCCCCGGCTTCCTGCTGTGGCACGCCACGCTGCGCTGGCAACGGGCGATCGCGGCGGCGCTCGCCCCGCTCGAACTCACTCATGTCCAGTTCGTGCTGCTCGCCTCCGTCTGGTGGCTGGGCGACCAGGGTGAGCCTCCCAACCAGCTCGCCGTCGCCGCGCACGCCGGCACCGACGTGAAGATGACGTCACAGGTGCTGCGCACCCTGGAACGCAACGGTTTGGTCAGCCGCGAGACCGACCCGGCCGACACGAGGGCGAAGCTGCTTCAGGTCACCGCAAGGGGCGCCGAGCTCGCCCCCCGCGCGATCGCCGCTGTCGAGCGCGTCGACGCGGACTTCTTCCGTCCCGTCCCGACCGAAGGGGCACTTGCTCTGCTACGCCGCCTGGCTCACCCGGACGGCAGCGGCCGCGCGATCGACTGAACACCCTTGTTGATGTTACTTTTGCGATTACGCATATTTTCCGATCTTGGAAGCGACTGTCGGCAGGCCCTATGCCCTGTACGTGCATGGCGGGAGCGACACGACGGGCGCGGTTCGTTCGGTGGAAACGATCGCGACCGGCCCGCGGCGGCGTCTACGGGAGTCGCGGACCGCTTGGTGCGTCTGCTCTCCGGCGGGACCGTACGTACTACCGCCAAGTGCGTGACGCCTTACGACACCTCGGACGCCCAAGCCCCACCCCCGATCAACGTCAACCAGCGGCGGACTTCGAGCTGGAGGAAATGTCGGGAGAGGCTGCGGGGGCGGGCATGTCCGTCCAGTCGGACCAGTGCGGGCCGGGTAGCCACCACCGGTGCCACACTCAGGTTTGCAGGCTTGAGGTCAGGGTGCACGATCCCGCGCTCGTGGACGACCGCGAGCGCCTCGCGGCGGAACCGCTCCAGCAGCCCCGAATGCAGTTGCCCGTCGCGGATCAGCTTGACCGCGACCGTCCGGCCCAGGTTCAGGTCAACAGCCTGCCAGACCTGTCCCATCCCGCCGTGCCCAGCGGTTTGTCAAGGCGGTACCTGCCAGACAGCGCCGTCCCAGCCCGCATCCGAAACCAGCCCCCATTGGACCAAACCTGCTCATGGATACCGGGCAGCGTACGCGCGTCGAATCGGGCAGACACGCCGTCGCTTGTCCCTACGGGCGGTAGGCGTCGCGGCGGTGATCGATGTCGAGGACGTGTATCTCCCGGCGATCGTCTATGACCCGGTAGCGCACGCGGTATTCGCCGCGTCGTGCCCGCCAGAGTCCTTCGAACGGCTTGCGTAGCGGGGCGCCGACCGCCCGAGGGCGTTCCAGTAGGGGACCTGAGATGAACTCCCACGCCGCGAAGGCCGCTGCCGCCGGCAACTTCTGGCTTAGAGCCCTGCGGGCACCGGGCGAGACAACGAGTCGGTATGGCGGCGGCGCGGGGGGTTCGGGCGTGTCAGCCATCGCCCTGCTCGCGACGTCGTCGCATGATCGCCGCCATCTCGTCGCCGCTCGTGACCTCGCCAGCGGCGATGGCCTCGTCGGCTTCTCGGATTCGGGTCATCGCCCGTGGATCGGAGAGCAGCTCGAGGGTGGCCTCCAACGACTCCAGGTCCTCGGCTGAGAGGAGTACGACGTACTCGCGGCCGTTGCGGGTGATGTGGACCCGTTCGTGGGTGCGGTTGACCTCATCGGCGATCTCGGACAGGCGAACTTTAACGTCGGACAGTGGCAGCGTCTGCATAGACCAGGATTCTAGTCCACGAAGGTCTGTCTGTCAGGTGCCTCACTCCCTGGCGGGCCAGGGATGGCCAGCGGGCAGATGTGACGCGACCGGCACGTGCCTTCCAGCCGGGTCGCCGTGTCGAGCGCGAAGACCTACGGGTGGTGGACGTCTCGTCGATGCCGACTGGAGTGGATCTCTACCAGGTGCTTGGCCTCGTCGATCCGGTAGGTGACGTGGTAGGTCCCGCGGCGCGCCGATGGGACTCCACGCCCCGGTTACCCAGCCACCCGGGGCCGGGCACGAGCGCGGATGGGTTCAGGACGGGTGCGTCGATCGGCCGATCAGGCCGTGTGAAACCCTGTCACCGGATGTGGGGGGCTCCGTGGCGGCAGGCATTCGTATCGGAGTCCGATTCGTATCGGAGTCAGAACCGTCACGGTCGGGGGTGCTGGGGTGACATGGTCGTGGGCGCAGGTGCCGCTCGATCGTGTCGTGCGCCTTACCGAGGCGAGCCCCGAAGCCATCGAATTATCGCTGGAGCCGCTACCCGACGACGCGCCCGCTGTCATCAGCTACCGACCGATCGCCACGACGTCTCCCACATCAATGATCACGAATGTACTGGACGCCCTGGACACGGTCGCGACCGCGCTGTTCCCGGCCTGGCTTCCCGGCGCGGAGCTGCTCGACGGACCAGCCGGCGCGAGTACCGCCGCGGTCCGCTCACTGGCCAGGAAGGCCGCTGCCACCACACCTGATTTCGGGCCTTTTCTCGCCGACCTGGCGCAACGGTCACTGGCCGGCGGGAAGCCGCCGACCGCGACATTCACGGTCGAGGTACGCGCCGTCGGGCTGGCGCGGGTCATCGCAACCGCATTCGGCCGCGCCCGCACCGCCGTCCTCGTGCAGGTACCCGATGGGCTCACACCCGCGGCCGAACGGTCCTTGGCGACGGCATTCGAGTGGCTCGTGTACCACGGCCGTGCCGGCGTGTGGCTCACGGGTGATCCGCTTCAAACCGTGGACCGGATCTGCGCGGCCGCGGTGGACCTGACCGGGACGGTCGCGGAATTCACCCGCCAACAGATGTTCACCGACCCCGCACCCATCGAACGTACGCCCATCAGCTACCCGCCCCTCGCCGGCAGGCCGCATCCGGCGAGCCAGGCCGAACACATCCTGGAAACAGCGCTGGCGGCACGGCCGTGGGCGATGGGACGAACCTGGAATCAGATCTACCGCTTCGGCCCACTGGTCAACCCGGTCCGGCTGGATCTGGCGTGGTCCGCCGAGCGATGTGTGGTCGAGGTCGACGGTCCGGAACACTGTGGGCTGGCGCGCTACGAAGCGGATCGGCGCCGCGACGTGGACCTCCAGCTCGACGGCTTCGCCGTGCTGCGGTTCACCAACACCCAGATCCTTCATGATCTGGATGCGGTGCTGCTCCGCATCGAGCGTTTCATCCGGACCCGACGCCAAGGACAGTGAGCCATTCCCCGCAACGGTCTGCCACGCTCCGTGAGCGTCACTGGCTGTGAAGAGTCCCGGCTGTGGGATCGGGGCGGTGAAAGACGAAACGCGGTGCCTCGGTAGGAAGTTGTCTTCCTACGGATCGAC
>NZ_CAUVXI010000039.1:0-27001 GCF_963555845.1 Protofrankia sp. Cas8
ATCCAGGTCCTACCCGGGGAATGCGACAGCGTCCGCTACACTCCCGAGGCCAGGGTGGTGACCATGCGGGCACCGCTGGTGCCCGGCACGGACTACCGGGTCCTGACCGACCCGTGGCGGGTCATCCGCCATCTCGACGCCGCCGCACCCGACCGCATCGAGGTGCACGACCGGGCGTCGCTGCGGCCCCTGGGCCGCTGGGCCAGCCGTGCCGGTGTCCGATCCCTCGTCGTCAGCCACGAACGCCTCGACCGGCTGCTGAACCTGTGGACGCCCCGGTCGCTGCGCGGGGTGCTGCCGGTCCGCTCCGCGGCGGACCGGTCCAATGCCGCGCTTGCGCGAACCTTCGACACGGTGGTCGCCACCACCGCGTGGGCCGGGAGCGAGTTCGTCCGCATCGGCGCAACGAATCTGTGCCAGATCCCTCTGGGTGTCGATCTCGAGCGTTTCCGCCCCGACCGTTACGACAGTGCGCTGCGCCGGGCGTTCGCCCGCGACAGCGAGGTTCTCCTGGTGAACGTCGGCCGGCTGTCGCCGGAAAAGCGGGGGGACACGGCTGTGGACGCGCTGGCGGAGCTCGTCCGTCGCGGGGTGCCCAGCCGGCTGGTGATCGCTGGTGACGGTCCGAGCCGGGGGCGCCTCACCCGGCGCGCGAGCGGTCTTCCGGTCATCTTCCTCGGCTATGTCGCCGATCGTGATCGTCTGGCCACCCTGCTCGCCTCTGCGGACGCCATACTTGCACCAGGGCCGGTGGAGACGTTCGGTCTGGCTGCGCTGGAGGCCATGGCGAGCGGTACCCCGGTGGTCGTCCATCACAGCAGCGCTCTGGCGGAGCTCGTCACGCCGGGAAGCGGGATCGTCGCGGCGGGCAGCGGCTGGACCTTCGCGGACGGCGTCGAAGAATTAGTCGCCCTCGACGGGCCCACCCGTCGGCGAGTGGCCCGGGCCCGCGCTGAGCGGTTCCCGTGGAGCGTCACCATCGACGGTTTCCTCGCCGCCCACGGCCTGTCCTCGATGTCCGGTCATGACGCGTTCGGCGGTGCCGATGACCATCGCGGTTCCGGTGACCATCGCGGTGGCGCGACCCGAGCGGCCTGACGTCACGGTGAACGGGATCTGCTTCGTCGCGCTCGGTGACAGCATCACGGCCGGGCTCGGTGACGGTGTCAGCATGGGCCGGTACCGCAGGGCACATGCTGACCGGGCCCTCGCCGGCCGGGGCTGGGCCGCCGCCCTGGCCGCATCCCTGGCCCCGGCCGACCAGGTGCGGTTCGCGAACCTCGCGACCACCGGTGCGACCACCAAGGACGTCCGTGACTCCCAGATCCCCGTCGCCCGCACGCTGCGTCCGCAGATCGTGAGCATGATTGCGGGAATGAACGACATAATGTCCCCGGGATTCGATCCGCTGCGCCTGCGGCACAACCTCGTGTGGGGCGTCCGGGACCTGCGGGCCGACGGCATCTGGGTACTGATGGCACGGTTGCACGACCCGGGACGTCTGCTGCGGCTACCCGGCCCGGCCCGGCGTCTGCTCACAACCCGGGTCGGGCAGCTCAACGCGGCCGTTGACGCCGCGGCCGCGGCAGATCCCGGTGTGCTGGTGGTCGACCTGGCGCGTCATCCCGATATCTATCAGCTGTCGACCTTCGACGTGGACCGGGTCCATCCGGGACCTCGCGGCCACCAGCTCATCGCCCGCGCCTTCGCCGAGGCTCTGTGCAAAGCCGGTATTCCGCTGCTGGCGCTGCCGAAGATGGGACCGCCGACCGCGGCGCCCACCCGGCTTGCGCACGCCCGTTGGATGGCGCAGGTGGGCGTGCCGTGGCTGCTGGCCCGTCCGGCCGCGCCCATCCGCCGGCGTGCCGAGCGCATCCGGGCCGAGCGGATCCGGGCCGAGCGCAGGCAGTCGTCGCCGGCGCCCGGCTGGAGCATTTCGGCCACGACCGGCTCGTTGCCAACTGTCGACCACATGTGACGCCCAGTAATCTAGGCCCGGATCGTCGCAGGACAGGGCCATCATTCCTTAACGTAGGCATCGTGATTTGCGGCCAAGCTGCCTCGCCTCGCTCGGGGGCACTCACCGGATGGGGTAATGCGTGGCTCGCTGGGCTCGTCAGCACCGACGAGGCGATCGCCCAGATCCGGGAGGGCTCCGGTGGGCCTGACGCCCCGCACACTGTTGACGGCCAGGGACTTGCGTTGGGGCTCGGCTGGTTGCGGACCGTCGGTACCCGGCGCCTGCGGCTCGTTCTGCCGGTGCCCGGCGATGTCAGCGGTCTGCCGGGGCCGGCGGCCACCAACCGGGAAGCCCTCGCCGCCGGCGAGGCGATCGTCGTGCTCGGCCCCACTCCGCCGCTGGTCCTGGTGCCCTCGGTGACCGCGCACGGTCCGGCGGTCGAGGGCGGTCTGGAGTCGGTGCACTGGCACTCGGCGACCGGCGCCCACCTGCCACCGCCGCCCTCGCCGCTGCGCGCCGCGGAGCACGAGCTCAACGAGGCCATCCGGACCGCAACCGCCGCACTGCTCAACCTCGACCGGGCGAAGGCCGGCCCCGAGGTGCTCTCGGTGCTCCGTGAACGCCACACCGACGAACCGGTTCCGCTGCTCGCACCCGGCTACCCACCGTCCGCCCACGCGCTGCTCGCGCAGGCCGTGCGGATCGCGAGCCTGATCGACCTCGCGGCACGCGACGACGGCGCGGCGGTCACCGCCGAGGAGATCGACCGGCGGTCGACCACGCTGCGCGCGTTGTCCGCCGCGGTCCGTCGCGCCTGCGAATCAGCCTACGACGCCTTCGACCCCTCACAGTCGATGGCCAGGTAGCAGCCGGGCCCTGGTAGCAGCCGGGCCCGACCGGACCGGTACCGGCGTTCACAACGGAATTATTCCTTGCCCAGCGATGCCGACCGGGACACCTGCGAGGACTGCGGGGACCGGTCGGCGTCGCTGTCCGCATACACCGGGGCGTGGTCACGCAGGACGTCGTCGAGCACGCCGCCGTCGACGGTCTCCCGTTCCAGCAGGATGCCGGTGAGCGCGTCCAGCGCGCCGCGGTGGGCCCGCAGCAGCGTCATGGCGTGCTCCTCGGCCTCCCGCAGAAGCCTGGCCACCTCCGAGTCGACGATCCGCTGGGTCTCCTCCGAGTACGGTCTGGAGACCAACTCCTCGCCGCCGAGGTACTGGGGGTTGCCCGAGGCGTAACCCACCGGCCCCAGCACAGGGGACAGGCCGAACTCGCGCACCATCCGGGTGGCAAGCGTCGTGGCGCCGGCCAGGTCGTTGGCGGCCCCGGTCGAACCCTGGCCGAAGACGACCAGCTCCGCGGCCCGCCCGCCGAGGCGCACGGCGAGCGAGGCATACAGGTAGCTTTCGGTATAGAGGTGCCGTTCGTCCTCAGGCAACTGCTGGGTGGCACCGAGCGCCATCCCTGCCGGCAGGATTGTGATCTTCGCCACCGGGTCGGCGTGCGGCGAGAGCGCCGCCACCAGCGCATGCCCGGACTCGTGGACGGCCACCGACTGCTTTTCCTCGGGCAGCAGCACGTTGGTGGCGTCGCGCCGGCCCAGGATGATCCTGTCCCGGGCGGCGTCGAAGTCCTTCGCGGTCAGCACGCTGCGCCTTTCCCGCACGGCATGGATCGCGGCCTCGTTGACCAGGTTGGCCAGATCCGCGCCGGAGAAGCCGGGGGTGGCCCGGGCGACCACCGTCAGGTCCACCTCCGGGCTGAACCGCTTGCCCTGACAGTGCACCTTGAGGATCTCCGCCCGTTCCCGTTGGGCCGGTAGCGGCACGGTGACCTGCCGGTCGAACCGTCCGGGCCGCAGCAGCGCCGGGTCGAGGGTCTCGGGCCGATTGGTCGCGGCGAGGACGACCACGCCCTCGGCCGGGTCGAACCCGTCCATCTCGGCGAGGAGCTGGTTGAGGGTCTGCTCACGTTCATCGTGACCGCCGCCGATGAGCCCTGAGCCTCGCTTGCCCCCGATCGCGTCGATCTCATCGATGAAGATGATGGACGGTGCCCGCTTGCGTGCCTCGTTGAACAGGTCCCGGACTCGGGAGGCACCGACCCCGACGAACATCTCGACGAACCCGGAGCCACTCACCGACAGGAAGGGCACCTCGGCCTCACCGGCGACCGCCCGGGCGAGCAGCGTCTTGCCGGTGCCGGGCGGCCCGACCATGAGCACCCCACCTGGGCCCTTCGCCCCGGCCTGCCGGTACCGCTCGGGATTACGCAGGAAGTCGATGACCTCACTGACCTCTTGTTTCGCGCCCTCGTAGCCGGCCACGTCGGTGAATCGGGTGGTCGGGCGTTCAGCATCGATGATCTTCGTTCGGGATCGACCGATGCCGCCGAGCCCGCCCGCCAGCGACCGTTGCGCCGCTCGGCCGGTCCAGAGGAAGAACGCCACCAGCAGAAGAAGCGGCAGGAAGCTCAGCACGATCGACAGGAAGGACGTGCCGGAGCGGGTCGCCTTGACGTCGACTTTCTTGGCCTGCAGCTGGGTGAGGATTCCCTGGGTATCGAGCGCGGTGGGGACCTGCGAGGTGAACCCGGTGCCGTCCTTGAGAGTGCCGGTGACCGCACCCTTGTCGTTGATCGTGATGTTGCGTACCGTACCGGCGTCCACCTGCTGGGTGAGCTGGGTGAAGCTGTAGGCGGTCGCCTGCTTCGCGAACATGCTGGGGGCGAACAACAGGGCCACGGTGATGATGATGCCGATGGGCAGCAGCCAGCGGCGCCAGGTCGGAGGTGGGGTGGGCGCGGGCTTCGGTGGAGTCTCGCGAGGAGGCCCGGAACGCGCCGAGGTCGACAGATGACGTCGGGCGCTTCGGTGGGATCCTTTGCTGGAGATCATTTTTTGGTGCTCCTACCTGTATTGCCCCTGTGGTGCCGCCCAGGCGAACATCAGCGGAAGCCGGTGGCTCCCTGTTGCATCCGTCACAGACGATCGATACCCGTTTCAACGCACGAGCCCTCCGATCGGCGTCGTGGTCATCCTCACCGCGGTGTCGGGAATCAACTGGGCACCGGGTCCGTCATGACGTCCGGCCACGCAGGTACCCGGCGCCCGGCATACTTTGCCGGGCGCTCTGTGGGAACGATGTGAATCTGGTGTTGTGGCAGGAGCATCAGATTCACATCGTTCAGAGCGCTTGGCAGGAGCAGCGTGGATCAAGAAGTGGGGCTGGGGCGGGTAGATCGCGAGGTGCGTGCCCCAGCCCCGCGACGTCGCGTCCCCGTTGCCGGGCGCTCGTAGTCGGACTTTCGCGGGCGATGCGGGGCCCGGGCGCGCACACTGAACAGGCCTGGAGGCTTGGAGGTGCCGGGCGCTCTTCGTCTGACCGCCCGTTCGCGGCGCCGTCGGCGCCGGTCTGCGAGGCCGGACGCATCGGTTGGTCACAGGGACGTGAGCGGTCACAGGGACGTGAGCGGTCACGGAGACGTGAATGGTCGCAGGGAGCAGTCGTAAGGGGTGCGTCGGTGCGGATCAGGCGGAACAGCGACACCACTTTGATCACTCGTGCGGCCCTGTCGCGCCCGGAGGAGATCCAACGCCGCCAGCGACGCTACGTGATCTCGATGCTGTTCCGCACCGTGTGCCTCATCCTTGCCGTGGTTGCGCTGCGCGACTGGGCGCGCTTCGTCGCCATCGCAGTCGCCATCGTCGTACCGTGGTTGGCAGTGGTATTCGCCAACGGCGGTCCACCGATCGAGAAGGACGCACCGTCGCTGGTCACTCCACGACAGCCGCCGGCCGCTGCCCCACCGCTGGCACTGGGGCACGCCCATCACGAGGTTGTCGACGGTGACGTCGTGGACGTCGTGGACGTCGTGGACGTCGTGGACGGCGATCGGGCCTCCGGCGGCGCGGAAAAACATGATCGCGCCGCCTTCGGCCGATAGTGTGAGGGCGTGCTGCCGCTGCAAGGTGTAACCGTCGTCAGCCTGGAACACGCGGTGGCCCTGCCGTTCGCCACCCGTCATCTGGCTGACCTCGGCGCCCGGGTGGTGAAGGTCGAACGGCCGGGGTCCGGAGACTTCGCCCGGGCCTACGACGCGGCGGTGCGGGGTGGGATGTCGGCCCACTTCGCCTGGCTGAACAGATCAAAACAGTCACTGACCGTCGACATCAAGGCTCCCGAAGGTCGCGCGGTGCTCACCCGGCTGGTGAGTCGTGCGGACGTGGTGGCACAGAACCTGGCGCCGGGCGCCGCGGCCCGGCTGGGCCTCGACGCGGCCACGCTGGCTGCGGGGAATCCGAGGCTCGTGGCCGTTGATCTCTCCGGCTACGGCGCGCAAGGCCCCTATGCGCACAAGCGCGCCTACGACATGCTCATCCAGGCCGAGACCGCGCTGATCTCCGCGACGGGCACGGACGAGCACCCCGCGAAGGCGGGGTTCGCCGCGGGTGACGTGTCCGCGGGAACCTACGTCGTCCAAGCGGTACTGGCGGCGTTACTACGCCGCGAGCGTTCCGGCGTCGGCGCCGCTGTCGAGATCACGATGATCGACGCCCTTGCCGAGTGGATGGGGTACTCACTACAGACCGTCGAACACACCGGCGTCGAACCGCCACGGCTGGGCATCGGCCACCCGTCGATCGCGCCCTACGAGGCGTTCACGACAGCCGACGGTGACCGTCTGCTGATCGGCGTCCAGAACGATCGTGAGTGGGCCCGGCTGGCAACCGACGTGCTGGCCCGGCCGGAGGCGGCTGCCGCCGACGATTTCGCCACCAACCAGGCCAGGGTGCGTAACCGGGCGCGCACCGAGGCGCTGGTCGCGGACGCCGTCGTGGCGCTGAGCACGACCGAGACCGAGGCCCGACTGGACGCCGCCGGCATCGCCCATGCTCGCCTCAATACCGTCCGCGGATTGCTCGATCACCCTCAGTTGGCGGCGCGGAACCGGTGGACCTCGGTTGACTCACCGGTGGGACCGGTCCGCCAACTGCGCCCGGTGGTTGCTTTTCCCGGTGAGGAGGCTCCGATGGGACCGCTGCCCGCACTCGGAGCAGACACCGACGGCATCCTCGCCGAGCTCGGCTACGGTGCGCCGGAGATCGCCCGGCTCCGGACGAGTGGAGTCATATGAGTCGTATGAGTCATATATCGTGTGTGAGTTTTCTGTCCGACTACGGACTTGTCGACGGGTTCGTAGCGTCCTGCCATGGGATGTTGCTGTGTCGGACGCCCGGCGTTCACATCATCGACATCACTCATTTGATACCAGCAGGTGACGTGCGGCGGGGATCGGTCGTACTCGCCCAGACGGTCGGGCATCTGCCACCCGCGGTGCACCTTGCGGTTGTCGACCCGGGGGTGGGCACCTCGCGGCGTGCGCTCGCGGTGGCCACCCCACGGGGATTTCTCGTCGGCCCCGACAACGGCCTGCTGCCGCCCGCAGCCGACGCGCTCGGGGGCGTGCGGTCCGCGGTGGCGTTGGCGGTACCCGCCGAGGTGTCGGCGACGTTCCACGGGCGTGATGTGTTCGCGCCCGCAGCCGCCGCACTCGTGGCCGGCCAGGATTTGGCCGGCCTCGGCATACCGGTGGACCCAGCTGGGCTCGCTCGGCTCCCACCGCCGGTCGTGCGGCCCGCCCGGCCGGCCACCGCCGGTGCGGCGTCTCCCACCGCAGTCGAGATCGAAGTCCTCACGGTCGACACCTTCGGCAACGTCCAACTGGCCGGCGCCGCGGACGTGCTCCCCTCGGCCTGGGTTGCCCCCGGCCGTACCATCGAGATCACTGCGGACCGGTCGGTGGCCACCGGCCTGTTCGGGCTCACCTTTGCCTCGGTGGATCCGGGCGAGATCGTCGTCTACGTTGACTCCGCCGGCCTGGTGGCGCTCGCGGTGAACAGGGGGAGCGCGGCGCGGCGCCTGGCGGTCACCGCCGGGGACGTCGTCCGATTGGCCGCCGGCGGCGCGGAACGGCAATGATCGCGCCGCCTTCGGCCGACCGATCAGCAGAAGCCCGGGACCGCCAGCCAGGCCGGCCCGGGTGCGGGTGCGTCGTCGCGCTGCACGCTCCCCTCGATCTTTCCATACGGCCGGTCGGCCGGCTGGTAAACGATGTCGGGGTTGTCCAGCCCGAAGGGCGTGAGATCAACCAGGAAGTGGTGCCTGTTCGGCATCGACATGCGGATCTCGGCAACCTCCGGATGAGCGGCGAGTACCTCCCGACCCATTGCGTACAGGGTTTGTTGCAGCGCGAGACTGTGCACCTTTGCAAACGTCTGCAGGAGTACCGCCCGGATGCCCGTGAACAGCCGCCCGTACTCGACATCGGCGCTGGTGTACCGCCATCGGGCGGTGACCTCGGTGGCGAGGACCCGGTCGTCCGCTTCGGGCAGCGTCGTGTACGTGTCCCGAGGGAATCCGCGAAATTCCGATCCGGTTGACTTGAGCAGGATCAGTCCGCCGATTCCGGCTATGACATAGGCCATGTCGTGGTCGACGGTGACCACTGTCGACCGGTATTCACCACCGGCTCGCAAGAAAGCGTGATCATCTGGATGGCCGGCAACGTCGATCCGCTGCCAGCCGTATTCAACAATTTCCATCCGGGCGCCCGTGGTCCATTCACTGGATCCGACGAAATGCCGGGCGAGCCGCAGGCCGAATTCCTCGATCTCGCCGACACCACCGTCGCGTGCGAAGGCATAGACGGTGTTCTTCTGCGTGTCGGTGGGCAGCACGTGGCTGTTGTCCCCGTCGAGGTACGCGCCGGCGAAGTCGCCCCGTAGCACCGATGAGACGTCGATGTCCCTGATCCGGTGAGCCCGGGTCGAACGGTCGATATGGACGAGTCTGACTTCGGCTTTTCCATACTGGTTGTCGCCGAGAATGATTGCCATCGCACCTCCAGGTCGGGCCAACAGACCGCGCCGTCGGTGCCCGGGGCGGCTGGGGACGTCGGAAAGTGAACCGGAAGATTGCCGGGTGGTCTGCGCCCGCGGCTTCCTGCCGCGCGTCTGGTACCGGGCGGCGGTACCGGTACCGGTACCGGGCGTCCGTGGTGGAACGGGCGCGCCCGGACTTTGGGTGATGCCACCGCTACTCCGATCCGGGTGACCGGTCCGTGTCGTTGATTCGGGGAACCGCGCGGCGGGCAGGCCTTTGGAGGCCGGCCGGACGCAACTTTTGGGAGTCCTCACGCGTCGGACGGGACGACAGGGGAGGGGCCATGGATCACAGCCACATAAGACTACTCTCTGTATTCAATTGTTCGACGATTGGTTGTGGTCGTCCGATTGACACCGGCCATTTTAATGATCGACAGGTCGTTTGTCGGTATGGCTGGGTACGGTCCGGCTGTGAATGAGGGGACGCCACTCAAGAGGTGCCGGTCGATGATCTGGCCGCACTCGGTATCGCGCGTATTCGGACCACGCGGACCGCTGCTGTCGACCGTCATCGCGACGGTATTCGTCGGGACCGCCGTCCTGTCGTGTACTCCTCGGGCTGTCGACAAGCCGGTGACCGGCGGGCCGGCACCGGCGGTGCCGACCGCGCAGGCACCGCGGGTCACCATTACTCCCGTCGACGGCGCCGGGGGCGTGCCGGTCACCAGCACCGTCGTTGTACACAGCAATGCTCCACTACAGTCAGTGACCGCGATCCGGGCCGCCAGCAAGTCCCAGGACACCGCCGCGGGAGTTCTGCGGGGGCAGCTGTCCGCGGACGCCATGACCTGGACGTCCACTGACGGGCTGTTCGCCGACACCCGGTACCAGGTGACCGTGCAGACCTCCGCCGCCCCGGGTATATTGGGCACAACGGCCGCCGGCGCGATTTTCACCACGGTGAATCCGGCGAATTCCCTCAAGGTCTCCTGGGGGCCGGTTGACGGTCAGACCGTCGGGATAGGTATGCCGATCACACTGACGTTCAGCGCGCCGGTCGCAGACCGTGCCGCCGTGCAGCGGCGTCTCATGGTCACGGCGAATCCACCGGTCAACGGTGCCTGGAACTGGGCGTCGAACACGGTGGTGCGCTGGCGTCCGCAGCAGTACTGGAAGGCGGGCACCCGCGTTCACGTCGAGGCGAACCTCGCCGGCTTCGATGCCGGTGGCAACCGTTTCGGAGTGAAGGACCGGGCCATGGATTTCATCATCGGGCCGGCTCAGGTCAGCTATGTCGACGCGGCGACCCACACCATGAAGGTGTACCGGGACGGCGTCCTGCAACGGAGTCTTCCGGTGAGTCTCGGCCGGCCGACGCTGCCGACCATGAACGGTCCACACAATGTCATCGGCACTGCGGCGACGGTGATTATGGATTCCGCGACCGTCGGAATTCCCAAGGGGAATCCGGACTACTACTACGAGACCGTGCAGTGGAACGTGCAGTTCACCAGTGGTGGCGAGTATGTGCACTCGGCGCCGTGGTCGGTGGCGTCCCAGGGGGAGGACAACGTCTCGCATGGCTGCATCAACGCCTCCCCGGCGGACGCCGAGTGGTTCTATCGACTCAGCCGGTTGGGTGACATCGTCGACGTGCGGAACTCCGGTCGCCCACCGGACACGTCGCAGTTGGGCAATGAGTGGTCGATCTCCTGGGAGCGGTGGAGCGCGGGCAGCGCCCTGCCACTGGCCGATACCGCGAGTGTCGGGCCGGCGCAGGCAGATCATGCCGTCGGCGTAGGGACAAGCCCGGCGACGGCCCGCTCCTGACGCCCGTCGATGTCACCGGTGGTGGCACCCCGCCGATGATGCATCGGTGACACCGCGGGTAACCGGGACGCGATGATCTCCTGGGGTGGTTGAGGACGGTTGTCCAGACCGCTCATCCCGGGAGGTCCGCGCGAACAGCAACCGCTCCGATCCCGGCGGCACGCTACCGTCGGGGTCACCCGGCGCGCCGGTGTCCCGCCAAGGCTGGCTGCGCCGGTTGACCGGGCACGTCCTGCGGTACCGGCGCAACGTCGTCCTGGCGTTCGGCGCTGCCGTGTTCGGTACCGCCATCGCCGCGGTCACGCCGTTGATCGAACGCGCGGTGATCGACAATGTGGTGGTGGCGCGCCGGCAACCGCTCGCGCCCTACGTGCTCGCACTGGTCGCAGCCGGGGTGCTGCGGTTTGCCGCCGGGTTCGTCCGTCGCTATGTCGGCGGACGCCTGGCCCTCGACGTTCAGTACGACCTGCGGGATGCGGTATTCGCCGCGCTCGCGCGCCTGGACGGCGTCCGCCAGGATGGGCTGCGGACCGGCCAGATCGTCAGCCGGTCCAGCTCGGATGTCACGGTCGTCCAGGGCCTGCTGGCCTTTCTGCCGCTGATGAGCGGGAATCTCCTTCTTTTCGTGCTCGCCATTATGATCATGTTGACGCTCTCCCCGCTGCTGACACTGCTTGCGCTCGCCATCGGCCCGCTGGTTACGATCATCGGGCTGCGGGCCAGGAGGACCGTCTTTCCGGCGACCTGGGTGGCCCAGCAGCAGGCCGGCGAGGTCGCCGCAGTGGTGGAGGAGAACACCGCGGGTGTGCGGGTGGTCAAGGGTTTCGGGCAGGAGGATCGGGAGCTGGCCAGGCTGGCCGCGGCCGCCCGCACCCTGTTCTCGCTGCGGATGCGCGCGGTCCGCTTCACCAGCCGCTACACCAGCGCGCTGGCGGCGATGCCGGCCCTCGGGCAGGTCGGAGTGCTGGCACTGGGCGGCTGGCTGGCATTGCGGGGCAGTATCAGCCTCGGCACCTTCCTGGCGTTCAGCACCTATCTCGGCGAGCTGGTCGCACCGACCCGGATGCTGGCCGGCCTGCTGACCGTCGGCCAGCAGGCCCGAGCCAGCGCGATCCGTGTTTTCGAGGTCATCGACACCCACCCCGTCATCACCGAACGGCCTGACGCCCACCGGCTCGCTCGGGCCCGGGGAAGCATCGAGCTCGACAATGTCACCTTCGGCTACCGCCAGGATGTCACCTTCGGCTACCGCCAGGACCGCCCGGTGCTCGACGGGGTGAGCCTGCGGGTCGAACCGGGTGAGACCCTCGCGCTGGTCGGCGCGTCCGGGTCGGGCAAGTCGACGGTGGCAGCGTTGCTGTCCCGTAGCTACGACCCGGACACCGGCACGGTGCGCCTAGACGGCCACGACGTCCGGGCGCTGACCCTGTCATCGTTGCGGGCGCAGCTCGCGATGGTGCTCGAGGACAGTTTTCTGTTCTCCGACTCGGTTCGTGCCAACATCAGCTACGGACGTCCGGACGCGACTGACGCCTCGGTTGTGGCCGCGGCCCGGGCAGCCCGGGCGGACGGCTTCATCCGCGATCTCCCGGACGGCTACGACACGGTCGTCGGTGAGCAGGGGCTCACCCTCTCCGGCGGGCAGCGTCAGCGGATCGCGCTGGCTCGCGCCCTGCTGACCGACGCGCCCATCCTGGTCCTGGACGACGCGACGTCCGCGGTTGACGTCCGGGTCGAGGCCGAGATCCATGCCGCGTTGCGAGAGATCATGGGTGGCAGGACGACGCTGCTGATCGCCCACCGTCGATCCACTCTGCAGTTGGCTGATCGCATCGCGGTGCTCGACGCCGGGCGCCTGGTCGACGTCGGCACCGACGAGGAACTGTCCGCTCGTTGCGCGCTCTACCCGGTGCTGGTGGACGGCCAGGTTCGCGGGCCGACGGCGACCGCACCCGCGCCCCGGCAGGCACCCCCCACCATGTCCCTCTCGGCCCCGGCGCCCGGGCGAGGTGGTGGCATGCGGTCCGCTGCGCCCGGTCCGTGGTCGCCGGCCCGGTCCGCCGACGGCAGGGGACGCGGTATTGGGGGCGCGGCCGGGGACCTTCCCGCGACCCCTGAGCTGCTTGCGCGCGTCGCGGCGCTGCCACCGGCCACCGAGGCGGTCGGGGTGCGCACGGCGGACGCCGCCGTCGGTGATCCGGCGTTCTCGTTGCGTCATCTGCTGGGCGGAGTGCACGCGCTGCTCGCGCTGGGTCTGCTGCTCGTGGTGGTGGACGCGGGGGCGGGTCTCGCCCTGCCGGCCCTGGTACGCCACGGGGTGGACGCGGGCGTATCGCGGACCGCGGGAGCAGTACTGATCCTTACGTCCACGGTGGCGCTCGCCGTGGTGCTCACGGCCTGGCTCGCGCAGGTCTTCCAGACCCAGGTGACCGGACGGTTGGGTGAGCGTCTGCTGTTCACCCTGCGGGTGAAGACATTCGCCCAGCTGCAACGGCTCGGCCTGGACTACTACGAGCGCGAGCTCTCAGGTCGGATCATGACCCGGATGACCACGGACGTCGACGCGCTGTCGACGTTTCTACAGACCGGGCTGACGACCGCCGTGGTCAGCATGCTGTCGTTCGTCGGTGTCGGGTTGGCGCTGGTGGTCCTCAACGCCCGGCTGGCCCTGGTCGTGCTGCCGATGGTGCCGGTCGGCGTCGTCATCACGATGCTCTTCCGGACACGTGCGTCGGCGTCCTACGTCGAGTCACGAGAGCGGGTCAGTGCGGTCAACGCCGCGTTGCAGGAGAACCTCGCCGGCATCCGGGTCGTGCAGGCCTTCCGCCGCGAGGAGCGCAACCTGGCTGACTTCCGTGGTCTGGCACAGCGCTACCGGGAGTCACGGCTTCGGGCGCAGCGCCTCATCGCGATGTATTTCCCGTTCATGGAGTTCTGCTCGGAGCTGGCGGCCGCGCTCGTTCTCGGCGCCGGCGCCGGGCTGGTCGCGTCCGGATCGCTGACCACCGGCGGGCTCATCGCCTACCTGCTCTACATCGACCTGTTCTTCTCCCCGATCCAGCAGCTGTCGCAGGTGTTCGACGGTTACCAGCAGGCCAAGGTGGGTCTGCGCCGGCTGTCGGACCTGCTGCGCACACCCACATCCACCCCGGCCTGGCCCGATCCGGTTCCGGTCGGTCGGTTTGCCGGCGAGATCGAGTTGGACGATGTGCGGTTCCAGTACACCGGCGCCGAGCGTCCCGCGCTGGACGGGGTGAACCTTCGGGTGGCCGCCGGGGAGACCGTCGCACTGGTGGGCGAGACCGGAGCCGGCAAATCGACGGTCGTCAAGCTGGTCGCGCGTTTCTACGACGCCACCGGGGGTGTGGTCCGCATCGACGGTACCGACGTGACGCGGCTCGACCTGGTCGGCTATCGCCGTCGGCTGGGAGTCGTTCCGCAGGAGCCGTTCCTGTTCGCCGGGACGGTCCGCGACACGATCGCCTATGCCCGACCGGACGCCACCGACGCCGAGGTGGAGGCTGCGGCGCGTGCGGTCGGTGCGCATGCGATGATCGCGTCCTTGCCCGGCGGCTATGTGCACCCGGTCGGCGAGCGCGGCCGGGGCCTGTCCGCCGGGCAGCGCCAGCTGCTCGCGCTCGCCCGGGCCGAGCTCGCCGACCCTGACATCCTGCTTCTCGACGAGGCGACCGCCTCGCTGGACCTGGCCAGCGAGGCGGCGGTCACCGAGGCGACCGACCGGGTCGCGCGGCGGCGGACCACCCTCGTGGTGGCCCATCGGCTGACAACCGCTGCCCGCGCGGACCGGGTGGTGGTGATGGACGCCGGCCGGATCGTCGAGCAGGGTCCGCATGCCCAGTTGATCCGCGCCGACGGTAGGTACGCGCGGATGTGGGCGCAGTTCAGCGGCGAGGGTGCACCGGCAGGCCATCTGCTATGATTCGAACGTAAGTTCGATATGTTATCGAGATTTCTCAATGAGAGATTTCTCAATGATTGGCCTGACAACAGTGGGCCTGACCGCTGCGGGCACGGCAGTGGTGGGCATGACGACGAGGGGCATGACTATGCCGTCCACAACGTCGACTATGTACCTGTGGTCCAAGGGTTCACCCGAGATGAGGTGGCGGCCGAACAGCAGGGAGGGTCCTATTTCGTTGACCAGCGGCCACGGAGCGTCATAGCGGACGTCGCCGCGCTTGATGGCTCGCTCGGCGATCGCCATCTGGACTGCTCGGCGCTGGTGAAGGAGGACTGTCCGCAGGGCCACGGCGAGATCGGCATGTCGGGTGAGCTCGCCGACAAGGGTCGCGGTCACCGCACCCTGGCGTCCGCGAAGTACGTTGGCGAATTCATGCAGCAGCAGAAGCTGGTCCTCGCGAAAACTTCCGGTGTCCGGGTCGGTGGCGCAGCTGTTGTCGAGGCGCCACACTGTGTCGATCACCAGGTCGAGCTTGCAGGACCACCTGCGGTAGAGCGTGGCCTTGCCCGCCCGGGCCCTTGCAGCCACAAGATCCATTGTTACGGTGCCGTAGCCGTGTTCGGCGAGCAGTTCGACCACCGCGGTGTGGATCGCGTCCTCCAGGACCTCGCCGCGTCGCCTCGGGATGGCCGGTGCGTGCGGCGACCGGCGGCGGCCACCGGCCGCAGGGGTGAAACCCGTCGCAGGAAGGGGGAGGGGTGCCGATGTCGCCGGCGTCCCGCCGGCAGGTATGGGACGTGCCGCATCAGGCGGTACGCCGACTGTCGGGTGCGTCATCGCTACCCCCGGGAACGATCCGTTGTCGGTAGTGCAGCTGGTGACGCAAAGGTACTCGACTGAATACGTTGAGCGAAAGATGGGGTGTCTGGGTCGGCAGGAGAAGGTCGAAAACGGGCCCACAGGGGGGCTCAGGTCGAAGCCGGGGAGGTCGCGGGTGATCTGCTTGCGCCGCAGGTCGGACGGGCTGCCGGTGGTGTGGGTAGAAGCTGTTATGATCATTGGTTTCTACTACACCTACACGGCTACTCGCGCGGCGGCGGACGGATCCGTGCCGGCTGCGCTCGCCGTCGGGTGGGATCTCGTGCGCATCCAGGCGGACCTCCATCTCAACGCCGAGCGTGGGCTGAACCACTGGCTCCAGGGCATCCCCGTGCTGGCTGTGGCGAGCTGTTACTACTACGCGACCCTCCACTTCATCGTGACGCCCGCCGTCCTCGTGTGGCTCTACCGCAAACGTCCCGGCCACTACCTGCGGGCTCGCTGGACGATCATGTGCGCGACCGTGATCAGCCTTGTCGGGTTCATCCTCCTGCCGACGGCCCCCCCGCGGCTGCTGCCCGGTGCAGGGTTCGTCGACACCATGGCGTCGTTCCACGACTGGGGTTGGTGGGGTGGCGGCTCCAGCGCGGCGCCCCGGGGGCTGGCAGGTCTGGCCAACCAGTTCGCGGCCATGCCATCCCTGCACTGCGCGTGGGCCCTGTGGTGCGGCTGGTGTGTCGCCAGGTTCGCCCGCCACCGTTGGGTCAGGACGCTCGCCGTCATCTACCCGGGCACAACGGCGTTCGTGGTGATGGCCACCGCCAACCACTACGTGCTCGATGTCGTCGCCGGGTGGGTGGTGCTCGGGCTCGGAGCCCTGTTGACAGCGGCCGTGACACGCGTGGTGCACCGGCGCGGGCGTCGCGACGGCCGCGCAGACCCGGTCGACCAGCGTGCCGGGCCCCAGCATGCCGGGCCCCAGCGTGCCGGGCAGCAGGCCCAGCCGGCCGCGATCGTCGGTACGGCCGCGGCGCACCCGCCCGCATCGACCAACATCCACCGGACCCGGCCTGGACCCACCCGGTGTATGTGACGGGCGTCCCGATGTGCGACAGTTGACCCGCGGCGGGGTTGTTCGTCGTACTTTTCTGGTCCGTTGGGCCGCCCGAAGGCATCGTGGCGGCGCGTCCTGACGGCGTCCCAGCAGATTCCGCGCGGAGACCACTTCGATGTCCTTGGCCCAGCTGGCCGCGGTGCGGCGACCTCGTCCCGTCGTGTTCGCGGTGTCCCTTGTCGTCGCCTGGCTGCTGCTCGCACTGCTTGCGTTCGGCCTGCGGCGTGGGCCGATCGAAGACGAGCTGTCCAGGCGGGCGGCCTCGGTGGTCCGCTCCAGTGGCCGGACCGGAGCGGATGTGACCTTCGACGGCCGGGATGCGACCGTGCACGGGACCTTCCCCAGCCTTGCGGCCGCCGAATCGGCCCGCCAGGCCGTCGCGCACATGTCCGGCGCGCGGTCAGCCACGCTGGCTCCTGATGTTCGGATCGTGCCAGGGCCAGGGCCAGGGCCAGGGCCAGGGCCAGGGCCAGGGCCAGGGCCAGGGCCGGGGCCGGGCGCCACCGCGAAACCGTTGGTGATTTCTGTCAACGGCGGATCGCTCACCGTCACCGCGACGGTGCCTGACCGTGATGCTCGGGAGCGGCTTCTCGGCGCGGCAGCTGCGGCGAGTTCCGGCACGTTGACCGGGCAGGTCGCGGTTGATCCCACGGTGGCCGCGCCGCCGGTGACGACCCTGGGGGACCTGACCCGTTCGCTGACTGCAGTGGCGGGCACACATCAGGTAACGATTATCGGTTCCACGGTGGTTGTCGAGGGAACCGTGGTCGATGCCGACGAGCGCGCGCGGCTGGGGTCCGCTGTGCTCGCCGCGGCGCGCACAGCGGAACCTGCGATCTCCCTCGACAACCGCCTGACGGTTCGATCGGTGACTCCTGAGCCCGCCCCTGCAGTCGACGCGGCGGGCGACGCCGCGGTCGACCGCACCGCCCCGGCCGATCCTCTTGCCGGTGCGCTGGCCTCGGGTCGGGTCGCCTTCGCGACCGACAGCTCGGAGCTCACCGACCTCGATCGTGCCCATCTCGACCAGATCGCGGCGGTGCTGCGCGGCGGTACCCAGAAGGTTCTGGTGGCTGGTCACACCGATGCCCAGGGTTCCCTGCCGGTCAACGAGGTCTTGTCGCTGGCACGGGCACACTCCGCGGCCTCCTATCTGTCGAGTCACGGAGTACCGCAGGGGCAGCTGCGGGCTGCCGGGTTCGCTGCCGACTATCCGGTGGCGACCAATGACACCGAAGCCGGCCGCGCCGCCAACCGCAGGGTGGAGATCTCCCCTCTCATGCCGTAGTGGCCGGCGGACTCGCTGCGTGCACGCGTTTCCTGACGCGTGGTGCTCCACCTGCGTGGTACCTACAGCGGGTGGCTGACACGAGCATGGGGCTGCACGAGCAGCCCGGAACGCTGCATCCGGCAACGATCGACCGACACCGGGCGATCGTCTCGCTGATGGAGGAACTCGAAGCGGTCGACTGGTACGACCAGCGGGTGGATGCGGCGGGGGATCCAAGCCTGGCCGGCATCCTCGCTCACAATCGGGATGAGGAGAAGGAACACGCCGCAATGACCCTGGAATGGCTGCGGCGTCACGATCCGGCCCTCGACGCCCAGCTCCGGACCTACCTGTTCACCTCCGGCCCGATTCTCTCGGTGGAGGCCGAGGCGACGGGAGGCAACGGCGACGGTGCGCCGATGCAGGACCGGCGGCTCCCCGTCGAGGGTCCGATGCCGGCCACTCCCGGGCGCGGTGACGGGTCGTTGGGCATTGGCGGTCTGCGGAGCGTGACCGGGTGAATCATCTGCTGCGCGACCACGCTCCGCTCACCGAGGCTTCCTGGTCGATGATCGACGGGGAAGCGCGGGCGAGGCTCACCACGAACCTCGCCGCCCGCAAGCTGGTCGATTTCTCCGGCCCGCACGGCTGGGGCCGGTCGGCGACCACGCTGGGGCGGGTCACGACCCTTGCCACGGCGCCGGTAGAAGGCGTGGTTGCCCAGCTACGGCAGGTCCTGCCCCTGGTTGAGCTGCGGACATCCTTCACGCTGGCATGCCGGGAGTTGGCTGACGTCGACCGGGGCGCCGACGATGTGGATCTCAGTGCGCTCGACGAAGCCGTGCGCACCATCGCGATCAGCGAGAACGCGATCGTCTTCCACGGGTTTCCCGATGCCGGGATGGTCGGGATCATGGAGGCGTCGGCGCATCCCGCCGTCTCGCTCGGAGCTGACACCGACACCTACCCCCGCGCCGTCGCCAAGGCCGTCGCCCTGTTGGCGCAGGCCGGCATCGGTGGACCCTACGGTCTGGCCATCGAGCCGGACGGGTACACGGCGATCATCGAGACGGTCGAGAAGGGCGGCTATCTGCTGCTCGGCCATCTCCGCCAGATTCTGGACGGGCCGGTGGTACGCGCTCCCGGAATCCGCGGAGCGGTCGTGCTGAGTCTGCGCGGGGGGGATTTCATCCTCGAGTCCGGTCAGGACCTGTCGGTCGGTTATGCCGGCCGCACGATGGACACGGTCCACCTCTATGTCGAGGAGAGCCTCAGCTTCCGCGTGACCGAGCCGGATGCGGCCGTGGTGTTGCGGGCACTGTGATCTGGGTGACAGCGAGGCGGTACGGCGACCTGCTTGTTTTTGATCTTTCTGTGTGAGACTCTCCCGTCTGGGACCTATTAGGGAAGCTTTAGCTAAGTAGCGAGCGTTCGTTTTCGTCATCCCAGCTGTGCGCAACCTCCGCTGGGTGACGCGGTGAACAGCTCCTGAATGGGCGTGGTGAGGTGCGGTGCTGGTCTGTTCATGTTTTGCTGTAAACGATCGGACGTTGCGCGGCGTGATCGAGTCGGGCGCGCGCGACACGGGTGATGTGGGTGACGTCTGCGCCGCAGGTACCGGCTGCGGCGGCTGCCTCGACGAGATCGAGGAGTTGCTGAGCGATCATCTCCGTGTCCGTCCGGTCGTCCCGTCGGGCTGACGCAGCGGAGGTTCCATGTGAGGGGCGACCCGGAAATCGTCGAACTGCTCAATCGCGTCCTCACCAATGAGTTGACAGCCGTCAATCAGTACTTCCTGCACTCGCGGATGCAGCTCAACTGGGGCTACGACCGGCTGGGCAGGCACACCTACGACGAGTCGATCGATGAGATGCGCCACGCTGACTCGCTGGTGCACCGGGTGCTCTACCTCGGTGGACTCCCGAATCTCCAGCGGCTGAACACGTTGCGCGTCGGTGAGAGCGTCGTCGAGCAACTGAACTCCGACCGGACCCACGAGATCGAGGCATGCGGCCTCCTGCGCGAAGGGATTGTCCTGACCCGATCCCGTGACGATGTCGGCTCGGCCGTCCTCCTGGAGAGGATCCTCGTCTCAGAGGAGGAGCACATCGACTGGCTGGACGCCCAGATCGAGCTACTCGCCCAGGTCGGGGAAGCGCACTACCTCTCGCAGCAGATCCACGACTGACCGGTAGCGGGCGACTGACCGTTTCAGGACAGCATGCTGCGGAGGGCTTCGGCGGTCGCACGTCGCAGCCTGCGGGCAGCCTCGGCCCGGCCGACGAACGCCGGCGCCCCCACCGTCGCGGGGGCGCCGGCAACGGGGGCCACCGGGTGGACGGTGAAGACGGCGGTGAAGCCGGCATCCTGCCAGCGACCCGGGTCGAGGTCCACCCGTCCGCAGACCGCGATGACCGGCACACCGGCCGTCCGGGCCCGGCTCGCGACGACCGCCGGAGCCTTGCCCCGCAGGGTCGTCGCGTCCAGTGCGCCCTCGCCGGTGATCACAAGGTGGGCGCCGTCCAGGGCCGCGTCGAAGTCGACGAGATCGAGGAGCAGCTCGGCGCCCGCCCGTATCTGTGCACCGAGAAAGACCATCGCGCCAAAGCCGAGACCGCCGGCCGCGCCTGCGCCCGCGGTGACCCTCGCCTCCCTCGCCGGGAGGCTCGCGACATCCCACGGTAGCGCGTCGAGCCGGTTGGCGAGCGTGCGCAGCCCCTCTTCGAGGACGGCGACCTCGGCTGGTCCTGCGCCCTTCTGCGGTCCGAAGACCGCTGCCGCACCGTGCGGCCCGAGCAGCGGGCTGTCAACGTCTGCCGCGACGGTGATCTCAGCATGGGCGAGTCGCCGATCCCGACCGCTGACATCGATTGTGTGAAGATCACGTAGGGCGGCGCCACCCGGCGGCAGGGGCCGGCCGGTCCGGTCCAGAAATCTGACACCCAGTGCGGAGGCCATCCCGGCGCCCCCGTCGGTCGTCGCGCTCCCGCCCGCTCCGAGCAGCAGCCGTCGGGCTCCGGCGTCCAGGGCGGCACGCACCAGCTCACCGGTACCGGCAGTGGACGCTGCCAGCGGCGCGAGCCGTCCAGGTGGCACGAGCCGCAGACCGGACGCCGCAGCCGTCTCCAGCACCGCGGCGTCGGCTCGAACGGCGAACGCAGCGCGCACCGCGGTTCCCAGCGGTCCGGCCACGGTGGCCTCATGACGGGTGAAGCCCGCGGCAAGAGCCGCGGCCACGGTTCCGTCGCCGCCGTCGGCCACCGGCCGCATGACGATGTCCGCGTGCCGGTAGGTGTCACCGACCCCGTCAGCCATGGCGTGTGCCGCCTCGTTCGCGGTCAGCGTGCCTTTGAAGGCGTTGGGTGCCACAACGATTCGAACGGACGTGGACATGCCCGCATAATCCCGTTGCGACGTGCGGTCGGTACATCCGGCACATGTGAATATCCACCGGACACGCCCTAACGTTCTGTGCTCACCCGACTGCCGCTACACTCAGTCTTCGATCGGGAAGTAGCGTGATGAGCCGGGATGTGCACGGGGCTGACATCCGCGAGGAGGTGCGTTGGTCGCGAGCGTGGTCGGCTTGGTGCCTGACGTGGTGTCCGCCGGGCTACTGGTGGTGACATCCGACAGCCGTGTGGTTTGGGCTAACCGGGCCCTGTTCGCCCTTGTGACGGGCGGTGCGATGGTGCATGAGCAGAGTGCGACACCGGATCCGACGGGTCTTGGCGTACTCGTGCAGGCCACCGCCGGTTTCGACGACATGGTTGCCGCCCGACTGGCCGTCGCCGAGGCCGGACTGCCGTTGGCGGGCGTTGTCCCGGACGGGGAACCGTGCGAGGCCAGGTGGCAGGCGCCCGACGGCACCACCCGGTGGCTGGAGATCCGTTGCCGTGCGCTGGCTGCCGGTGACACGGGCCGGGACCGGACGGTCGGTACCGGGGGCTATGTTCTTTATGAGATTGTCGACAATACCGCTCGTCACAATGAAGAGGATGTCGCGCAGCTGCGCCAACGGTGGCTCCGTCATGTGGAGACGATCGCCCGGACGGGCATCTGGGAGTGGGACCTGGTCACCAACGAGGTGGAGTGGTCCGACGAGCTTCTTGCGATGTTCGGCTACCCCACGGACACCTATCTCGATTACGACACCTACCGGTCGCTGATGCACCCCGACGACGTCTCGAGGATCGAAGGCGTTCTGGAGCGGGCGATCGCCGAGGTCAGCCCGTTTGAATTCACCCACCGCATGTACCTGGCCGACCGGGTTACCGAGTGTGTGCTCGAATGCCACGGCGATGTCCTCACCGACCATGCGGGTACGCCGATTCGGATCATGGGTACGGCTCATGACGTCACCGAGCTGATCCGGGTCCGCCGCGAGCTCATCCACCTCACGACGCACGATCCGCTCACCGGACTGCGCAACCGCCAGGCGATGACGGCGCTTCTGTCCGAACGCATCGCAGGCATCGCAGGCATCGCAGACATCGAACCCGTTGAGCGCATGACGGGCATCGCCATCGCGTCGAACGGGATGGCGCCGAACGGGATGGCGCCGAACGGGATGGCGCGGGCCGGGATGGCGCCGAAGGCGCCGGCGCAGGCCGGGACTCTGCTACTCGTCGACGTGGACGATTTCAAGGACGTCAACGACATGCGCGGCCATGCCGTCGGCGACGCGGTGATGGGGGCTCTCGCCCAGCTGCTGGCCAAGACCCTGCCCGGCGCGGTTCTCGGGCGGCTCGGCGGCGACGAGTTCGCCGTGGTTCTGGAGTCCGACAACGGCCCGGACGGACTGGGCGTCGCGAACGCCCTGTGCGAGAAGGTTGCCCGGCACACGATCATCGTCGATGGCGTGACGATCCGTATCACCGTCAGCGTCGGCGTTGTGTCGCTGTCATCTGCGACCGACAGCGACATGGCACTGGCTCGTGCCCACCTTGCGTTGTACGAAGCCAAGGATGCCGGACGCGGCTGTGCGCGACTGTTCACCCCGGAGCGCTATGAGCACGTTGCCCGGCGGATCTCGATGGTGCAGCGGGTACGCGACGCCCTTGACGGGGGTCTGATGGCGTTGGACGCGCAGCCCGTCGTGGACCTGTCATCCCGCCAGGTGCAGGGATACGAGCTTCTGTTGCGTCTTCGTGACGGTCGGCAACCGGATCTGGCGCCGGCCGAATTCATGGGCGCACTCGCCGACAGCGATCTCATGCTGAGCCTGGACCGTTGGGTGCTGGGGCAGGCGGTGGCCGCACTCGCCTCCGCCACCGCTCGCCGGGAGCGGCTCCGCCTGCACATGAACATCTCCGGCCAGTCCGTCGCGGATCCCGAATTCGGTCAGTTCGTCCTGTCGGCGCTGCGTGCGGCCCGGGTTGATCCATCTCAACTCGGCCTGGAGATCCCCGAGAGCGTCGCGGTGACCAGCCTGGACGCGGCGCGGCATCTTGCCGAGACCCTCACCGACGCGGGATGCCGGTTCACCTTGGATGACTTCGGCGCGAGCGTGGGTTCGTTCGTCTACCTGCGCAACCTTCCATTCACCAATGTGAAGATCGACGGTGATTTCCTGCGGCATGTGGACACGTCGCCGGCCGACACCGTCCTGGTGGACGCCGTGGTACGGGTCGCGCGCTGCCTCGGTATGTACACCATTGCCGAGAAGGTCGATCGTGAACCGCTGGCACTGGCACTGCGTGATCTTGGAGTGGACTATGCGCAGGGGTTCCTCACCGGCCGCCCCCGTCCATTGACCGATCTGCTCGCCGAAGGGTCGGACGTGGATCCCGAGACGCGTGAAGTCAGTCTCAACGGTTTTCTCGGTTAGCGCGCCCGGCAGTGATCAGCTGGAGCCGGTTTCAGATCAGTAGGGCCGCTGTGAACAGTCCCACCATGGTCGCGAGCGCGGCGGCGTCTGCGCGTCGGGGCCGGGCCGGCTGGTGTGACACCGCGCCGAAGCCGCCCCGCGCGGTGATCGCGTCGGTCATCTCCGCGGCCCGTCGTAGGCACGTGACTATCGCGGTGCACAGCAGCTCGGTCGCGCATCGCGCGTGGCGCGCCAACGCCGCCGGCCGGCGCGGCCGGGCCGGCCCCGCGGCCGCGCGTAGCCGGCGGACCGCGAGCAGCGTACGGATCTCGTCAACCAGCAGAGGCAGGCAGCGGATGGCCAGCGCCACCGTTGCCACCCACTCGTCGACCGGCAGCCGCAGCCGGCGCAGGGGCGCCATCAGCCGGTCCAGGGCGGGCGCGACGTCCGACAGCGGCGTTGTCCACCCGAGCAGCGCGGCAGTGGCGAACATGGTCATGGAGACCGACGTCAGCCGCAGCCATTCCAGGAGACCGCCGAGTGACAACCGCACTCCCGCGACCGCCATGAACGGTGCCTCGTGTGACTGCATGGTGAGCGCGGCGCCGATCAGGAGGCCGTACCAGAACCAACGGGGCAGCCTCGGTGCCGCGCCCGGCGGGATCCGGGCGATCACCATGCACACCCCGACGAATCCCGCGATCAGACCGATCACCGGCCACGACGGTCGCAGTGCGATGAGCATCCCGAGCGCGGCCATCATGATCAATTTTGTCCCCGCCCAGAGCCGGTGTACCGGGCTGGTGCCGGGGATGTAGCGCAGGAGGTTGGGTTCGGTCCGGCGGGCACGCGCGGCCGAACGCCGCCGGGAGAACCGACCCGGTGCTCGGGACGTGGCGGGCACGGGGACGTCGGGTTGCGAGGGCGCCGGTTGCGAGGGCGATGGGGATGGGGATTGCGCTGGCGCTGCGGCCACGGGGACCGGATCCCGATCCCGATCCGGCAGCGGCAGCGGTGCGGCGTGGGGACCCGCGGTGCTGATGATCCCCGAACGCTGCGCACGAGCGATGAGCGGCGCGCTGCGAGGCTGGGGGAGCATGCGGGAACCGATGCGGGCGGTGTCCGCAGGGTCGCTTGCTGATACGTACCGTGGCCGGTCACCGTGGAACGGGCCGTCGTGGACCACCCGTCCGGCGTCCAGGACGAGCATCCGGTCTATCACCTCGGCCAGACCTTCGAAGTCGTGGGATACCACGACCAGCGTCAGCCCGGTGCGGATGCGAAGGTCCGCGAGCACCTTGACGAGGATGTGTCTCGACGGGGTGTCGAGTCCCGCCAGTGGTTCGTCGAGGATCATCAGGCGGGGTCGGCGGGCGATGAGTCCGGCGAGCGCGGCGCGGCGCATCTGCCCGCCGGAGAGGTTCTCCACCCGCCGGTCCCGAAACAGCACGGGGTCCAGGCCGACCGCGGCCAGCGCCTCGTCGGCGGCGGCGGCGCTCACCCCGGCCGCGGCGCGTACGTCAGCACCCACGGTGGGCGCCAGCAGCTGAAGGCGGGAGTGCTGCACGGCCAGTCCGATCTCGCCGGGGCAGGCGGTCAGCGGGCGACCGGCCATGCGGGCATCGCCTTCCGACGGACTGAGCAGACCGGCGAGGACGGCCGCGAGCGTCGACTTTCCCGATCCGTTACGACCACCGATAATGATCGATTCGCCGCTGTCGAGCTGGAAGGATACGTCGGTCAGCGCCCGGTGTGCCCATGGCGATCGGGATGAGTAAACCTGTCCGACACCGTCGAGACACACCAGCGGAGACGCCCCGGCGGTCACGATCGGACCCGGCGGGAACCGCGGTTGGCGCGGGTTGGGGCCCGGATCGACCGGTGTACAGCGCAGCGGGCCGGGTGGCGAGCTGTCCGCCGGTGTCATCCGACCGCTGTCGAGCATGATGCGACGATGTGCCCGCATCGCTTCGGTACGGCGGTGGGTCACGTGCACGACCGCGACCCCCTCCTCGTCGGGAAGGCGTGCCAGCAGCTCGGTGAGCTGCTGGCGGCCGTCAGCGTCCACCATGGCGGTGGACTCGTCGGAGACGAGCAGGCTCGGTGCCCGCGCGAGTGCGGCGGCGACCGCCAGCCGTTGCAGCTGTCCGCCCGACAACGTCGCGGTTTCGTGGTCGGCGAGCTGGGCGAGCCCGACCTTCGCCAGCAGCGCCTCGACATCGACCGCCCGGCCACCGTCAGCCAGGCCCCACACGATGTCGTCGCGGACACGCACACCCAGCACCTGTGACTCCGGCCGCTGGAAGATCATGGATGTGCCGCCGGGTCGGCCCAGCGCACAGTCACCGGGCCGCAGTACCCGCCCGCTGGTAGGGCTCCAACCACCGATGATGCGGGCGAGGGTGGACTTCCCGGATCCGTTGGCACCCAGGATCGCCACGAACTCGGCCGGCCAGATGGTCAGTGACACGTCGTGGACGGCGTCCCGTGACGCGCCGGGATAACGGTAGGTCACCGATTCCAGCTGGAGGGGAAGGGGCCGGGTCTGCGGACAGGGCTGCCCATCGGCTTGTGCCCGCGGGTGTGCCTGCCAGTGGTCTGGCTGTTGCGGACGGGCGTGCGGATCCGGCTGCGTCGGCGCAGACCGCCGTCCGGCGGGGAGCCACGCCGGGGGGTTGGGATGGTCGGTCCGCGCCGATGGCGCGCCGGCGGCGAGGTGACGCAGTACCGGGCGGGTGACCAGCACGGTGGCGAGCACGTTGACCGCGGTGTTCGCCAGCAGCGCGGTCGGTAGGAGTGCCCACCAGTGCGTCGCGCCCCAGCGGACGACCGAGTCAGCGGCCGCCAGCCCGGGGTTGTCCGGCGCCATCCCGAGCCGTCCGATGCTGGTCCGGGCGCCGTCCCAGCTGTTGACGATCTCGGCGAGGACCAGTGTGCGCAGCTCGGTGAGAACGCCGAACACCGCGTCCATGACAAGGGCGATCGGCACCCACAGCACACCGACGGCCGCAGCCGCCGTGCGTAGGAGACCCCACCCCCGGCGGTGGGCGGTGCCCAGCAGCGTCCCGGTCATCATGCAGGAGGTGATGGTGATGGCGAACCCGGTGCCGCCGATGAGGACGGCTACGGCCATCGCGGCGAAGATCGCGGCGATCCCCGCCCGCAGTCGCCAGCGTGCAGCCAGTACCGCCGCCGGAACCGCCGCCGGGATCGTGAGCAACCAGCCGAGTGGAAGGAAACGCGCCACCAGGCAGATCGCGATCACCAGGTCGACGAGAACCGCCGCCTCGACGATCTCCAGTGCGCGCAGGCGACGCCCGGGCACAGACGTGACGGGCACCTCCGTCCGTATTTCCACGGTCACTCGCCACTCCCAGTCGCCGCC
>NZ_CAUVXI010000039.1:27079-31856 GCF_963555845.1 Protofrankia sp. Cas8
ACCGGACATCCAACTGTCCCATGGCGCCGGCACGGTGTCTGAGTCGCCCACGCCGATCACATCCCGGCGGCTGGGGGTCCTGGCTGTGGGCCGGGTCAGCTCAGCGGGCGGAAGGACGCCGGCTGGATGGCGGCCGGCTCGGTGGTGTACGCGGCGAGGGTGCGGGCCAGATCGGTCGGGTCGACACCGATGGCATGCATGTTGCGGGCGAGGTCGGCCATGACCGACAGTGCGTGGTACAGCAGCACTTCAGCGATTCCGGACGGCTGGCAGATTGCCAGCCGGAACGCGTTCGCGGCGTCGGAGTCCCCGGTCAGCGCGGCCAGTGCGCCGATGCGGATCCGTTGGCTGAGCGATTCCCAGACGCCCTCGCATTGAGGTGCCTCGGCGCTGCGCCAGACGCCGCGGTAGGTCAACGACCGGATGACCGCGTGTGGTTGTTCACCGGTTCGCAGATGCAGCGTCACCGCCCACATCGCGAGCAGCCAGCTCAGTGACCGCAGGAGTCTCGCGGGGTCGGCTGCGAGCCGTCCCGCCAGTGCATCCTCGGCCTCTCCTCGTGTGGATGTCTCCGCCCAGGCCTGGACTAGGCGTTCGGCTTCCACGATGTCGGTGATGCCCAGCTCGGGCGTGCATGGTCGCGCGACGGCGGCGGCCCGGTGGGACGCGGTGTCGACCAGTGCGAGTGCGCCGGCATCGTGCAGTGTCTGCCAGGCAAGTCCTGCTTGCGGCATGCCCGCTACGGTAATGGCCTGTTCGTCGTTTGAGTTCCCCTATTGCGCAGATCACTGACCTTCTCCACCACATGGACCCGTTCGTTGGTTGCGGCTCCGGAGGGTGTCTGCGGCGTGCGGACTGTGTGTCAGGCGTTGAGTTGTGATTCCAGTGTGAATGTATGTGCGGTCGCCGTTACGCTGTGCATATGTAGGCCGTCCCGCGCGGCGCGCACGCCTGATGGCGCACGATGGGTGTCGTGACTCGGGGAACCTTGCGTGTCTACCTTGGTGCCGCGCCAGGCGTCGGTAAGACCTACGCGGCTCTGGACGAGGCGCACCGGCGCCGCGATCGGGGAACCGATGTGGTCGTCGGTTTCGTCGAGACCCACGGCCGGCCGAAGACGGCGGCGTTGCTGGAAGGGCTGGAGGTCGTCCCGCGAAAGGAGATCTCCTACCGGGACGCGGTGTTCACCGAGATGGATGTTGACGCTGTGCTGGCCCGTAGGCCCGCGGTCGCCCTCGTCGACGAGCTCGCGCACACCAACGTCCCCGGCAGCCGCAACGCCAAGCGCTGGCAGGACGTCCACGAGCTCCTTGGCGCTGGTATCGACGTCATCTCCAACGTGAACATCCAGCACATGGATTCACTCAACGATGTGGTTGAGACGATCACCGGGGTGGCCCAGCGGGAGACCGTGCCCGATGACGTCGTCCGGGATGCCGACCAGGTGGAGCTGGTCGACATGGCCCCGGAGGCGCTGCGCCGTCGGATGGCGCACGGCAACGTCTACGCTCCGGAGAAGATCGACGCCGCACTGTCGAACTACTTCCGGGTTGGCAATCTGACTGCTCTGCGCGAGATAGCGCTACTGTGGGTAGCCGACAAGGTGGACGAGCAGCTCGACCGGTACCGCGCCGAACACGGCATAGCGGGGACCTGGGAAACCCGTGAACGCGTGGTCGTCGCTCTCACCGGTGGACCCGAGGGGGACACCCTGATCCGCCGGGCCGTCCGGATCGCGGACCGCAGCAAGGGCTCTGATCTGCTCGCCATCCACGTGGCCCGATCGGACGGCCTGACCGGCGCGAACCCGCAGGCACTGGCCCGGCAGCGGGCGCTGGTGGAGAGCCTGGGAGGTACCTACCACCAGGTGATCGGCGAGGATGTCCCCACCGCGCTGCTCGACTTCGCCCGCGCGGAGAACGCGACCCAGCTGGTGCTCGGTGCCAGCCGGCGCGGCAGCCTCGCCCAGATGTTCAGCCCCGGTATCGGGGTCACCACGACCAAGCTGTCCGGGTCGATCGACGTCCACATGGTCACCCACGAGGAGGTCGGTAGTGGCTGGCGGCTGCCGCGGCTCACGCACGGCCTGACGCCGCGACGCCGCCTGATCGCGACTGCGCTGGCGGTCGCTCTTCTCCCGTTGCTCACCGTGGTCCTGGCGATCTCGCGTGAGTCGCTCAACCTCACAACCGACGCTCTTGCCTACCTGCTGGCGGTAGTGATCGTCGCGCTGGTCGGTGGATTCTGGCCCGCGCTGTTCGCCGCGGTCGCGAGTTCCCTGTTGCTGAACTACTACTTCACGGCTCCCGTGCACCGCTGGACGATCGCCGAACGTAACAATACCTTCGCGCTCGCCGCGTTCGTGCTCGTCGGGATCATGGTCAGCAGGGTTGTGGACCTCGCCGCACGCCGGTACGCCCTGGCGGCGCGGGCCTCCGCCGAGGCCGCGACCCTGTCCGTACTCGCCGGCAGCGTCCTGCGTGGCGAGGATGCGCTTCCGGCGCTGCTCGAACGGGTGCGGGAGACCTTCGGGATGACGGCCGCCACCCTCCTGGAACGCTCCGAGCAGCACTCCGGCGCCGGCCGCGACAGCGGTAGCGCCCGCGAGTGGCGGGTCGTTCACAGCATCGGGACTGATCCGTGCACCCGGCCCGAAGCCGGTGACGTGGACGTCCCCGTCGGGGACAACCTCGCTCTTGTACTGCGCGGACGGCCACTGCCCGCCGCGGACCGTCGGATACTCGCCGCGTTCGCCGCGCAGGCCGCGCTCGCACTGGAACAGCGCCGCCTCACCGAAGCCGCCGCCGAGGCCGGCCCGCTGGCTGAGGCCGACCGGGTACGTACCGCTCTGCTCACCGCGGTCAGCCATGATCTGCGCACACCGCTCGCCTCGGCCAAGGCCGCCATTTCCGGGCTGCGCGGGCGGGACATCCGCTGGACCGAGGCCGAACAGGCGGAGCTGCTCGCGACTGCCGATGAGTCCATGGACAAGCTCACCCGCCTTGTCGACAACCTCCTCGACATGAGCCGGCTGCAGGCTGGCGCGCTCAGCGTCTTCCCCCGGCCGGTCGGCGTCGACGACGTCATCCCACACGCCCTCGACGAGCTCGGCCCGCCGGCTCGCAGCGTGGAGATCCAGGTGCCCGACGATCTGCCCGACATCCACGCAGACCCCGCGCTCCTCGAGCGGGTGCTGGTCAACCTCGTCTCCAACGCACAACGACACTCCCCCGAGGGGACCCATCCGGTCATCACCGCGAGCGCGCTCGCCGATCGGGTCGAAATTCGCGTCATCGACCGCGGGCCGGGCATCCCGGCGGAGAACCGGGACCGGGTCTTCCAACCCTTCCAGCGTCTCGGTGACCGGGACAACGCCACCGGCGTCGGCCTGGGCCTCGCGTTGTCCCGTGGCCTGACCGAGGCCATGGGTGGTTCGCTGACCACGGACGACACCCCCGGCGGCGGGCTCACGATGGTGTTGTCGCTGCCCGCCGCATGGTCGGTCCAGCAGCCGGTTCCCGCTACGGTCGCCGCGGGCTGACTCGCCGACCGGCTGGGCTCTGCGTCACGCGTGCGTGCGTCCCTGCGGAGGGGTCGGTGGAAAAAGTTGCTATAGCCGCCGTTTCTACCTACGCCCGGCCGTCGGCGACACGAGGCTTAGGTAGTTTTCGTCGCTATAGCGACCGCATCCACCTACTGCTCCCGCTGCCAATGCCTGGGCCGCAGCGGGATCCGGGACGAAGCCGGGGTGGTGGCAGGTGTTGGGTTCGAACCAACGTAGGCTGAGCCGGCGGTTTTACAGACTGTCACCGATCCGCACGGAAAGTTATGCCCACCTGCGTCGATGCGGTCTTGCTGCGGCCGGGCCGGCACGACGTGCACGTATGGTGCACAGCCAAGATCGTCAGTGGTGCGACGCTCCGTCGGGTCCTGGCCGTGCGCGGCGTGTGCGGCGCGCCATCGGGCCTTAGAACTGTCTCGTCGAACACGCCGCCGAGACCGAGTAGGGGCGGCTAGCCTTCGATCATGTCCGAATCGGATTGGCACAGCCATTACGCGCCACATGGCGTCCGGGTCCGCGTCGATGGGTCCTGGGTCAACCATCCCGATGCCAAAGTTGTCAAGATTAGTCAGGCTGGGGTCTTGATCCTCTCCTCCAAGGTGTTTTTCAACGGCAGGCATGTAGCCGTAGCCACCTACTCACCAGGGAATTGGTCGCAAATCGAGAACCTAGAGAACAGGCCGTAGCCTGCGCCCTCATGGCTGGGGCGAGCGTGATCCCTCCGGAGAGCTGGCGGGCTTGTCCCTACCGCCGGGTTCCCGACCGTGCAAGATCCGCCAACGTCCCCTGACCCGAGCCTCTGCCGTGCGGATCTTGCGCGGTCGGGGTTCCGGTGGTAGCCCTCGGGCGCCAGGTCTGCGGAGTGATCACGCGGACGTGTCCTCGTTCTTCCCTCCCCTCTGGATCTGGCCGGGGGGTTCGGGGGGCCGAGCCCCTGAGGTCTTCCCACACGCCAACCGCCCCGTGTCGATCATCCGGCCCGGGGCGGTTCTGCTTGTCCGGCCGAAGGCCGGTCTTGAAACCGTAGAGAAAATTGGCGAGGGGTCTTCGATCTTGCGGCGTCAGACTGTTGGGATGAGGTAGACGTTGACGAACCAGTTGTGGACCTTCGCCCAGTGCATGTGGCCGGATAGCGTGCGGTCGCCTTCAGTCTCAAGGACGCAGTGGATATGAGGTATGCCGTTTCTTACCTCGCCCGTTCCGGACATCTCGAAT
>NZ_CAUVXI010000040.1:0-31592 GCF_963555845.1 Protofrankia sp. Cas8
TACGCTTGGCCGGCTTGCGGAGCTCCGAGATGACGTTGGTGTCGAGCAGGAAACTCACAGGTCGACCTCGCGCAGCGAGTCCCGCGGGCGCGCGGGCTCGAAATCGATGTCCTCGTCCAGGACGAACGCGTCTCCCAGTCTGCCGGCCGTGTCCGTAAGCCGCTGATAGTCGGCGAACGACAGCAGGACGTGTGACGGCCGACCACGATCCGTAATGATCACCGGGCCGCTCGCGGCAGCCCGTTTGACCGCGCTCACGTCGCGGTTGAACTCCCGGGACGAGACCACGCTCATCGCGATCACCTCCCAATGTAGTGTAGGTACGTACCTACACTACTCCCTACAGGCGGCGAAGAACGCGGTGCGGCCGACTAGATCATCTACGGCGGCGGGATAGATCGTGTCGGACGCCAGTGTCATGTCGTCGCATGAAGGCGTGGCGAGGAACCGGCGGATCGCGGTGGAGGACTGCCTCAAGAAGGCACAAAGGGCCATCGACATCGGCGTGGCTGACCTACAAGAATCACAGAAGGTAAGAATAGATCTTGTTGTCGTCATCGTCGCGCCGAACGTCGGCGCGGGCAGCCGCGACCACCCGCGCACGCGACGCCTCCACCGCCAGCTCGACCATTCCGGATCCCTTCCCGCCGATCCGGGCCGACGTGGGTGGACGCTTCGGGCAACGGCCCGTCACAGCGGCCCTCGACCGCGAACCGCGAGGATGCGGGCGCGGCCGGGGACCACGGCGACCGTAGCCCCCCACCCCCGCACACAGCGACCGAATTATCCGCACTGGCCCCGCGGTGCACCCCCGTGGCCCGTGGGCTGCGACGCTGACACCGTGAAACTGCTCTCCCGCACCGGCGCGTCCGTCGAGCTGCGCCCCGTCCGCTACCAGTTCCACTCAGTGAGATCCGACACGGACAGAGACAGGTGGGATGCCAACTGGCTCGTCGTACGCGGCGACGTCCAAGCGCCCGACGGACGCGGCTGGTCGTTCACCGACCCGTGCCTGACCACATGGGAGGCCCGCGGCCTCGCCCAGTGGCTCCACCGGGTCGCCACCGGGCAGGTGACCCGCTGCCCCGCCCCGGACGAAGACGCCGACGACGTCCTGTCCTTCACCGAGCCGAACCTCGCCTTCAGCCTGCACAGCCAGGACCCACACACAGCGCACCTCCGCCTGCACCTGTCGGCGGAAGCCACACCGCCGTGGACTACCCAGGACGCCCGCTGGCACTGGAGCGCGTTCTACCTGCCCCTTCACCTCGGGATCGACGAGATCCGCGACGCGGCCGAGCAATGGGAACGGGACCTCGCACCCTTCCCGACCCGATAGCGCAATCAGCCCACCGTCGGCGACCCGACCGCTTACGCCACAGGTATGGCGGTCATCGAACCGATCATCTCAGCAGTGCCCGGTCAGAACGACGATCTCGCGACCGTCGCCGTCCACCCAGATACCCGCCGTGTACGCCACATCGCCACCGGACCGGGGATGTTGCGTCACCGCGCTGCGGACCTCCTGCCAACGGCGGTGCGCGTCTGCCCCGTCGACGTAGTCCACCTGCCCCGCCGCCCAGTAATAGATGACAAGCGGCGATTCGGCACCGATCCTCTGATCGCAGACGCGACGCGCCGTCTTCGTCGTGCGACGGGTGTAGGTGATGCCATCGGGAGTCGTCAGCTGACCGGCAGCGATCCGCTCGAACTGCTCCCGACCCAGCGGACACTGCATCCGACCATCCTCCCGATAATTGACGTGGACGGCCAAGGCGCCGGCTACGTTCTCACGGTCGCCGCCGACAGGTCATCCCGTAGCCGGCAGACACCATCCCCTGCCCGCGCGGGCCAGGCGAGCCGGCACAATCGACTGCCATGACGCGCGCACACAGCGAATGGTGGTCGATCCAGGTCGAACTGCTCGGCGTCGGCCAGACCCTCCGTCGGCAGTCAAGGTTCCGCTCAGCGGAAACATGCCCTGACTTCGAACCCCGAGGGGAAAACCCCAAAGCCCGACCGGCCCGAATACACGAGCCCGCACAGAAAGGCACAGGGCGCGGAATTCGGCGGGGATTTCTTCGAACTCCAACAGGACAATATCAAGATCCGGGTCGTCGTCGAGAATATGTGCACGCACCAAGCGAACTGCACCGGGCACGGGGACTTCGACATCCAGCGAGCACCGCACGATCCTCTCGTTGCGGCGAGCAAATATATGTCGGGCAGTGAGTCCGAGACCACCGCCGATCGCGAAACACGACCCCCAACCATCATCGATCCTAACGCGGGCCACGAAAGGGAGGCCACCGAGCGTCTCGACGGCCATCACATGTCCTCGGCCAGTCGTCCACGGATCTCTGCAGCTTCCTCTCCGCGGTCCACGTCGTCGAGAAGATCAGCCAGGAGACGGCAACCATATTCGAAACGGGGACCGAAGACCTCGGGAAGCTGGCCGGCCAGAACGCCGAACATTTCCACCGCTTCAGCAGCCGCTGCGACCGCGTCTTCTCCCTTCACGCGACGAAGGACCAATGCCATCACGGTCAGCGACATCGCGAGGTCGGGCAGGTAGGCGTCGGGGACCACCTCGGCCAACCGCCGACGGATGGTGACCGCCTCGGTGGCGGGCGCGAGCGCCTCGGCGCGCCGGCCCACCTCCGACAGCGACGTCGCCAGAGTGTTCAGCGACGCGGCGAGGTTGGGCAGGTAGGCGTCGGGGGCCACCTCAGCCAACCGCCGGTACAGGTCGACCGCCTCGGTGGCGGGCGCGAGCGCCTCCGCGCGCCGGCCCACCTCCGACAGGAAGGCCGCCAGATTGTTCAGCGACGCGGCGAGGTGGGGCAGGTAGGCGTCGGGGGCCACCTCAGCCAACCGCCGGGAGAGGTCGACCGCTTCGGTGGCGGGCGCGAGCGCCTCCGCGCGCCGGCCCACCTCCGACAGCCGGATCGCCAGAGTGTTCAGCGACCCGGCGAGGTCGGGCAGGTAGGCGTCGGGGGCCACCTCAGCCAACCGCCGACGGATGGTGACCGCCTCGGTGGCGGGCGCGAGCGCCTCGGCGCGCCGACCCACCCCCGACAGCCGGATCGCCAGATTGTTCAGCGACATCGCGAGGTCGGGCAGGTAGGCGTCGGGGGCCACCTCGGCCAACCGCCGGTAGAGGTCGACCGCCTCGGTGGCGGGCGCGAGCGCCTCGGCGCGCCGACCCACCCCCGACAGCCGGACCGCCAGATTGGTCAGCGACCCGGCGAGGTCGGGCAGGTAGGCGTCGGGGGCCACCTCGGCCAACCGCCGGTAGAGGTCGACCGCCTCGGTGGCGGGCGCGAGCGCCTCCGCGCGCCGGCCCACCTCCGACAGCCGGTTCGCCAGAGTGGTCAGCGACCCGGCGAGGTCGGGCAGGTAGGCGTCGGGCGCCGCCTCGACCAGCCGCCGGTACAGGTCGACCGCCTCGGTGGCGGGCGCGAGCGCCTCGGCGCGCCGACCCACCTCCGACAGCGACTTCGCCAGATTGGTCAGCGACATCGCGAGGTCGGGCAGGTAGGCGTCGGGGGCCACCTCAGCCAACCGCCGACGGATGGTGACCGCCTCGGTGGCGGGCGCGAGCGCCTCCGCGCGCCGGCCCACCTCCGACAGCCCGATCGCCAGATTGGTCAGCGACGCCGCAAGGTTGGGCAGGTAGGCGTCGGGGGCCACCTCGGCCAACCGCCGGTAGAGCTCGACCGCCTCGGTGGCGGGCGCGAGCGCCTCGGCGCGCCGGCCCACCTCCGACAGCCCGAGCGCCAGAGTGTTCAGCGACCCGGCGAGGTCGGGCAGGTAGGCGTCGGGGGCCGCCTCGACCAACCGCCGACGGATGGTGACCGCCTCGGTGGCGGGCGCGAGCGCCTCGGCGCGCCGACCCACCCCCGACAGGACGTTCGCCAGATTGGTCAGCGACATCGCGAGGTCGGGCAGGTAGGCGTCGGGCGCCGCCTCGGCCAACCGCCGGTAGAGGTCGACCGCCTCGGTGGCGGGCGCGAGCGCCTCGGCCCGCCGGCCCACCCCCGACAGCCGGACCGCCAGGTTGGTCAGCGACCCGGCGAGGTCGGGCAGGTAGGCGTCGGGGGCCGCCTCGACCAACCGCCGACGGATGGTGACCGCCTCGGTGGCGGGCGCGAGCGCCTCCGCGCGCCGGCCCACCTCCGACAGCCGGTTCGCCAGAGTGGTCAGCGACGCCGCAAGGTTGGGCAGGTAGGCGTCGGGCGCCGCCTCGACCAGCCGCCGGTAGAGGTCGACCGCCTCGGTGGCGGGCGCGAGCGCCTCGGCGCGCCGACCCACCCCCGACAGGACGTTCGCCAGATTGGTCAGCGACATCGCGAGGTCGGGCAGGTAGGCGTCGGGCGCCGCCTCGGCCAACCGCCGGTAGAGGTCGACCGCCTCGGTGGCGGGCGCGAGCGCCTCGGCCCGCCGGCCCACCCCCGACAGCCGGTTCGCCAGATTGGTCAGCGACCCGGCGAGGTCGGGCAGGTAGGCGTCGGGGGCCACCTCGGCCAACCGCCGACGGATGGTGACCGCCTCGGTGGCGGGCGCGAGCGCCTCGGCCCGCCGGCCCACCCCCGACAGCCGGATCGCCAGATTGTTCTGAAGCCGAGCCGCTTCAGCCCCATCCCTGACAGTGATCTGCCCAGCAGGATTGTCGGGACGGGCGGCGCTGAGGTGGCGATGGAGGAGGTGGCTGGTGAGCTGCACGGCGAAGGCACCCAGCGACGTGGTGGAGTGCGGCAGGGCCGCCTCGACCGGGGCGAGGTCAACCCGGGGCGGGATGCAGGCAAGGACAGGGCTGTCCGACGGCCCGCCGAGGCCGCCGGCACCGTCGAGGAGGCGGGCAAGAAGGGGGTGGCGTGGAGCCGCACGGCTCAGGACCGTGAGCATGCGCCGCACCTGATCGTCGGTGGGCTGGCTTCCCGCCGGCTGTTGCAGGATCCGAAACGGCAGCGTCGTGGTTAACGGGTTGCCGTCCTCGGTCACCGTCTGGCGGATGACGCGGGCGACGAGCTCCTCACCGAGCAGATCCGGCTGCAGCGGCGGCAGCCATCCGTTGCGATCCTCCGCGGGCGGGTACAGGTCGTGCAGCCAGCGGGCGATCCGCGTGGCCTGGCGCCGGTCGGGGAGGTCGAGAGCGGCACACAGCACAAGGACGGCCTCGTTCAGGGTCGCGGCGCCGGCCAGGGTCGCGGCGGCGACCGCGGCTTCGACCGTGCGGTAGCCGTCGGAGCCTTGGGCGAGGCTGCCAAACGCCTCCTCGGTCGGCCGGTAGAGCGTCTGCCCACCGACGTCCAGGTAGAGCCAGTGGTTGTCGCGTTCGAGGTCGAGGAGCCGGCCGAGGAGGTCCGCACCACGTTCCTGTGCAGGTGACCGGTGGCCGTCCTCGCCCGGCCGGGATGCCGGCAACAGCGCGCAGACCGCGGCGACGTGCAGCATCAGGGCCGCGCCGAACTCGTCCCGGGCCAGCGACGGAACGGGCGGATCCGCGACGAACGGCAGCCGGTGGTTCTCGGCGAAGGACCGTACCGGTTCCCGCAGCGCGGCCACGACCGCGTGGAAGGCGTCCTTCCGCCCGTCGACGGTCGGTTCCAGCGCGGTGAGAGTCAGCGTCGGGTCACGCACCTCCGTCCCGGCGTTTTCGAGCGTGCGGCGGACCCCGGTGGAGGAGTCCCACCAGTCGCCGGTGGCACGGGCCAGCAGCAGCAGCCGCCACCGCGCCTTACTGCCGGTCAGCCGTTCGAGCAGCGGGTGCAGGCTGGCCGCCCCGTGCTCGGCGGCGTAGTCGACCACCACGAGCACACCGCGTCCCAGGTGCGCGGCCACCGTCAGCGCCGTGTCGAGCCGGTCCACATCGCCCGGCCCCCGAAACAGCGCGGTCAGCCACCCACCCGAACCGGCGAGGTCGGTCAACCAGCGGGCCAGCCGGGTCTTGCCCTGACCGGCCGAGCCGACGATCAGCCAGGCCGATCGGGGCGCGGGCGAGTCGCACCACGCACGAAGCTGGCCGCGTTCCTGCGTGCGTCCCCGAAAGTCGGTGAGCGCGGCGTCGGCCCGCAACAGTCCGATCAGGGACCCTGCCGCACCGGAGCGTGGATTGCCCGCCTGGTCCAGGACCTGCTGCGCTCGGCGGGCCACCGCATCCGCCACCACCGGAAATCGTCCGGTCAGGTCGTCGACCCGGCTGGCATAGACCGTCCCGCCCCGGGCCTGCCACGCCTCCTCCCCTTTGGGGAAGCCGCGGATGACTCCGACGGCGGCATACGCGGCAGCGGCCGTATCCGACCCGGCCTTCTGGTCCGTGTGCTGGATGACAGGCCCGCCGCTGAGCCCACCGGGACCCTCCGGCGACACCGCCGCCGCCTGGTCCAGGAAGAGCTCCAGGGCGCGGACGGCGGGCAGGCCGGCGCGGGCGGCGGGCAGGCGGGCGTGCCCGTCACTGATGACCCCGGAGAAGGCCCGTCCGTTCGGGTTTCCGGCGCTGGCCGGGAACCCTTCGGCCCGCACCCGCGCCTGCGGGTCCACCGTGATGTCCAACGCCACCGCCACCCGGTCGAGGACGGCCGCCAGCTGGTCTGGCCCGAGCGCAGGCCGGGACTCCCGGTCCGGATCCACTCGCAGCACGGCCGCGTCCAGCCGGCCCTCGTCACGGTCGGCCACCCGCAGCGGCACCAGCAGACGGCCTGCGGCGTCCGCGCCACCGCGGTCCTCGCCGTGGTCGGCGGGAGCATCCTCGTAGGGCAGTCGGAGCCACCATCGCCCGACCGAGGCGTCGTCGGTGTCCACATCCCGCACGCAGTGCGCGGCGGTCAGCACATGACAGCTGTCGATCACGAAGCCGGTACGGAACACCGCGCCCTTACCCGCGACGGGTTCCCCGTCCACCAGCAGCCGGCCCACCCCCGCCAGCACGACGCCCGCCGCCTACGCCCCGACGGCGGCAGCGGGCCGCCGCGTCAACGACACCGTCACCTGCACCGCCGCCTCGCCCTCGACACTGAGCACCGCCTGGATCGCCTGACCCGAACCGGCTGTCAACGTCACGCCGAAGGACACCTCGACCGCATCAACCCCCAACCGGCCCGGCGCCGCCTCGACCAGCCCCTGGCCGTCCAGACCGCGGGCCACCTCCCCGGCGACCACACCGATCTGACTGCTCAACGCCCGCACCGCAGCGCGCACAGCCTCCTCACCGCGCTCCACCACCGCGGCCCGCCGGGTACGCCGGTGCTGGCCACCCCGACCGGCGGCCTCCACCAACCAGGACTCCCCGTCATCCCCGGTGTCCGCGTCCGCATCCCCGGTCGAGTCCCGGTCGACCAGCGCAACACCCACGTCGCAGGTCCAGCCGTCATCATGCCCGTCGCCGTCCATACGCCCCCCGATCGACGATCTTCTACCGGACCCATCCGAGGTATCACGAAAGACACATACTGCGGATCGCGAGCATCCCATGACCGCCAGAAGCAATCGATAGCACCCCGGGTACAGCATCAGAATCATTGCCGACTCGTGACAATCATCGGGAACCGGACAGACCCAGACTGCGTGACCGACGCCTTATGGGCTACATGCCGCATCCTGCATTCCCCAAGGATGATTTTTCCATGTCGAACTGGGTAGAGCGGTATGCGGGAGAAACCCGGTGAAGTGATCGGCGGTGGCGGTCAACGTCCGGTGGAGATCGTCAGGGTTCTGCTGCCACCAGTCGTTGAGATCCTTCACCCCGACGGGCGGCATGACGGTCACCACGAGGTGACCCCGGTGGGCGAGCCGGTCGGCGAGGCTGGCGGCGGCGTTCTGCCCGGCCGGGAGCTTGCCGGGCCTGCTCGCGGTGTCGTCGTCGAAACAGACGAGGAACGTGGTCATGTCGGGAAACCGGGCGGTGATACGGCCGGTGAGAGCCCCAACGCCATCGGGTCCGGCGTGGGCGGTACCGAGGACGGCAACGGCGGCCAGGCCCGTGTGGGCGACGGTGAGCGCGTCGGGGAAACCCTCACAGAGGACCACCACGCCGGGTCGGGGTGTCTCGACGGTGGACAGGAACGCGACCGTCGGGTTGAGGGCGCGGTCACGGACAGGCTGGTCGTAGCGACGGTCCATGGCCGGGTTGAGGTAGCGCAGCTGGTAGTAGCCGGCACGGCCGCTGTCGGGGTCGAGGACCGGGAAGACGACACCGGGACCGCGGTGTGGGGCGGGCCTGGACCGTCGGGACGAGGTAGCAGGCGGGGGCCGGGATCGAAACCGATCCAGTTGACCGCGAGCAGGAGATCGGTGAAGCCGCGGCCGTGCAGGTAACGGCGGGCACCGGCCCCGATCGGTTCCCACAGCAGCCGCGCCGCCGCGGACACGACGGCGTCGATGACGGGGTCGGGTTCCCGCGGCGGCGCGGGTTCCTGCGGTGGCGCGGGTTCCTGCGGTGGCGCGGGTTGCGGCGGTGGCGGAGCGGTCGGGCTGGTCCGGCGCCGGCTGGATCCAGGCCATGGACAAAGACACCGCCGACCCGGATGCCGACACTGACCTCGACACGGACGTCGACGCTGACCATCCACGGTCTGGGTGGTGGCCGCGACTGTCGGCCCTGGGGACACTCGCACCGTCCCGATGGGCACGGTGGACCCGGCCGGTTCCCGGACCCGACGACCCGGGCACGACGACCCGGACCCGGCGATGGCACAGACCGCGATGGTGGTCACCGTGTCCAGCCCGGACCTGGAAGCCCGCCTCGGCTGGATCCTGCCCGACACCGTCCACGCCGCGATCCAGTCCGGTCGCTCCGTCCTGCCCGCACCGGCGGACTCCACCACCGGACCGACCGGCCGCCGGGTACCGGAACCACTGGAACTGCTGGAATCGGACGACAGCCGGAGGCCCGCCCCGTCCCATCGGGTGCACATTCCCGGCCGGCCAACGGAAACCTAACCGGCGGGCGCTGGCCGGCTCCCGGGTGCTGCAGTCCTGGGTGCTGGACAGCCTGGAAAACCCCGCCGACCGCTACCGGATCGTCAGCCCCGCCCACGCGGTCACCGCCACGCTGCTCCCCCGGACGCTGGACTGGACGGTGACCACCCGGGGTGTCCGCTGCCGTACCGGACGACCATCCGCTACCTCACCGACGACGGCGACCTACGCACCAGGGAAACGATCCGCGCCGTCCCCACCGCCGACGGCCGCCCCTACGACGTCCGGTTCCCCGACACACCACACACGCTCGTCGCACTGGACGGCCGCGACCTGACCCCGGTCGCCGGCACCGCCTGGCGGTCGATGGACGAGCCGCTGCACGCCCGGCTCACCGACGGTGACAGTCCGGTCCAGTCCGGTGAACGCCTCGCCACCGGTGGACAGTGCATCACCGTCCACCCCGGCCCGGACGGCACGCTGTCCACCCGGCCGGTCGCTCTCCCGTCCACATCAGCGTCTGGGTGTGGGTGTGGGTGTGGGTGTGGGTGTGGCCACGCTCGCCGACCGCACGTACCCGCCAGCCCCCGACGTCCGCAATGTCGGGGAGTTCGGGACGTCGCTGCCGTGTCAAAATGACCGCGCCGGCGACAGGCACCGTCGCCGTGGCCCGCACCGTCTCTCCCGGATCCAGCGTCAGCTTGACATAGGCCACATCCGGTGCAGGGTAGTCAGCGCGAGTCGCCAACCCTCGTCCCGCCAGCAACGTGCGCACCTCGTCGAGCTCCCTCAGCCACGTCTTGAGGGACTCCGGCGTGACCATGGCGTGGAGTACATCGTCGACGTCGCCCTCGTTCAGAAGGACGAGGAACGCCGCCGCGAGACGCACGATGTCGTTCCTCGAGCTCAAGGACACCATTCTTGACGGCAGGGTCCTGCGTGCGCGGACACCCGTTAGTGAGCTGGGCGGATGGCCGGCTGAGAGCATGAACCGCTGTGATGTCGACGGTCGTGTTCCTGCTTGTGCGACGCCTGCTCGGTCGGGTCGGCTTGGGTCGTCAACCCGATGAGAAGGACGTTAAGATCGCCGTCCTGCGGCATCAGCTGGCCGTGTTACGCCGTCCGGTCGAGCTTCGGGTTGGCTACCACCACGCGGACGTGTCCATCTCGATGCCGACCTCGGCGAGCTGGCGCAGGAACGCCCCGATGTCGTAGTAGTCGCGCCACTCGGCGACCAAGCCATCCTCGACGACCCACGTCGCGCAGCAGGCCAGCTCCATGCGCTTGCCGCGGAGCGTCCAGAAGTCGACGCGCTCATGGAGCACCTCGTCGCCGCGCGTCGCCCACGTGACGGTGCGGTGACCACCGGATCCCGTCTCGATCGGTTCGGGAAAGCCGCCGGCAAGGTCGACCATCATGGCGCGCAGCTGCTCGTGACCTTCGAGGCGCTGCTTGGGCAGGGCGGTGTTCAACCACACGAACCCGGGTGTGCACGCGGCCAGTGCGGCGTAGACGTCACCGGCCCAGTAGGCGTGGAGGAAACGTTCGACGGGTTCGGCCGTGCTCGCGTCAGTCGTCACGCGGTGAAGCCCAGCCAGCTCAGGCCGAAGCACTCGATCGCGTGGCCGCGCAGCAGCTGGTAAGTCTCGGCGTCGGTGAGGCCAGCCGCAGTCACGATCTTCTCGCCGAGGATGCGGCCGCCGAACCCGATGACCATCGGGAAGCGGAGGGAGGCGCGGATGCCGTCGGCGTGCATGTCCTTCGAGGCTCGTGCGGGTCGTAGCAGCCGGGGATCATGTCCGTGTAGCGGACGGGCTCCATGTTCCACTCCTCTTGCGGCTTGCCCGCCACCGCGTTGAAGCCGATCTGCGTGATTTTCTGGCCCTCCCAGACCCAGTCCTGGCGCCCGTCTTCGTCGATGACGTGCGGGGGCCTCATCGGCGTACTTCGCCGGCAGCCGCGCGGTCCACACGTCCGGCGGCTCGATGATGTGGTCATCGGCGCTGAACAGGTGGTACGCCATGGCGGCCTCCTTGACACCCAAGAACTGGGTACCTACTTTGCCGGGCGTGGTGACGGTGTCAAGAACGGGCGACAACGACGCCGGCGGAGCGCCGTTCTCGGGCCGGGTCGCCGAACAGGTTGCGTCGCGCATCGTCGAGGGGATCCAGGCCGAAGGCTGGAACGTCGGGACGCGCATGGGCAGCGAGGCCGAGCTTCCCGAAGGCGTTGATCCCTAGTGGACCAGGCCAGCACCAACGCGGACGCGGCGGACTGGTGGCGCCGTCTGGGGATCGCGTGCGTGTATGCCGTGTGGCACGACGCGCGGGACTGCTGGATCTACGACGATCGCGCCCTGGCCGACCTCTGGTGGGATCGTTACGAGAAATTCGAAATCGGCGGGTTGGAGAACGTTCCGAGGCCGGCTGGCACGCTGAAGGTTGCGCCGCGGGTACGTGCCCGGATTCTTGCCTTGACCCGGTGCAGCCCGCCGGTGGAGTCGGGGCTGTCGCACTGGTCGTCGCGGGAGATGGCGAAGTACCTGAAGCGACACGAGGGCATTGTCGTGTCCCATGACTTCATCGCCGACCTGTGGCGGGCCAACGACCTGCAGCGCCCGCTGAGCCCGTTGAGTCCTACTTCACCGCTGCACCAGCTTTTTTCTTGTGCCTGAGACGGTTGTTGTAGGACTGCGAGATCACCCGCGCGTTGCCGTAACTGTTGGAGCCCCCGGCTTCCTGGGGGAAGATATGATCAACAGAGGCCATCGCGAGATCCGGGCGTGTTCGGCGACCAGGCCCGCACCTCGCTGAGGCCGGCGCTTCGCTGCTGATCGATCAGGTCGCTATGCGACGGCCGCGCTGAAGTCGGGCGTACATCCCAAGGTGGTGTCCGAGCGTCTCGGCCACGCCGACGTGGCGTTCACGCTGAGGACCTACAGCCATGTGATCGCCGGCATGGACGCCGCCGCCGCAACCATCGTCGCGGACGTCATCTTCGGCACCCCGGAGACGCCCCAGAACGACACCGTGCACGAATCTGTGCACGGTGAGACCGAATCGTCATTGATCGATGATGAAGATTCGGGCTGATGCCCTGCTCAGGAGGGGTGGACCTGGGTGGACTTGAACCACCGGCCTCTTCCTTATCAGGGAAGCGCTCTAACCGACTGAGCTACAGGTCCTTGCTGGGCTCCACAGTACCGGATGGCGTCCGGTACCTGACGTGGCGCCCGCCGTGAACGCCGACCTCGGCGTCACGTCCCTACGTGTCCCGCCCATCGTACGTACTGATCACCCGTATCTACTGATCACCGAGGACGACCTCGATACCACCGACCATCTCGGTACACAGGTTGTACAACAACGCACCCAGCGTCGCCAGCGCTGTCATCAGGATCACGTTGATCGCGCCGATGAGCAGTCCGAGTTCCATGGCCCGAGCAAACGACAGCCAGGTGCGGACCCCACCGTTGCCGCCATCGGTGAGGGTGTCCGCCGCGTGGACCACACTGTCGAACACGCCGATCGAGTTCAACACGAACCACAGCACCGCCACGGCGACCATCAGCACGACGAACACGCACAGGGAGAACGCGAACGTCAGCCGGGTCACCGACAGCGGATTGACCCGGGTGACGCGCAGCCGGGCCCGGCGTCCCTGTCCGGACGGGCGGACCACGGAGGGTCCGGTCGGAGCACCCACCATCGGCCCGGTCGTCGGGTCCTTCATGCTCCGTTCCCGAGCCGGTGCACGCGGCACGCCAGGCGCGGCTGAAACGCCAGGCGCGGACGATGTTCCAGGCACTGACGATGCAACGGGTGTGCCGGGCGCCGCGATCGTGCCGGTGGGCGGCGTCCAAGCGGTGCGCTCACCAGGCGCGGAACGTTCGTCGCCCGATCGCTTGGCAACGCTGTCCGCCGGCGGATTCGCCGCGACGGCTGCCTTCGCACGCTCCGACCCTCCCACACGGCTGCCGTTTTCGCCCGCCACGCCGCGCACGCCCGCGCCCGCGCCCGCGCCGCCGAGGGCGGCAGCAGCGCTCCCGGAGCCGCCACCCGTCGAACCGCCGACCGGCTTGGTGGGTCTGCGCAGGGACATCGTGTCCGGATCAGACCTGGGTGTCTCACTCGCCGACCCGATGCGCGATGATCTAGTGCTCGCAGACCCGGCCGCGCCTGCGCCTGCGGGTGACCGCGATGACGACGGCCCTGTCACACCGGTACCACCCACGACGGGCGCGGCGCTGGTCGTCGGCGCCACCGGAGCCGGAATCGGCGCCACCGGAGCCGGAATCGGCGCCACCGGAGCCGGCGCCACCGGAGCCGGCGCCACCGGAGTCGGAGCCGGAGTCGCCTGGCCCTTCGCCGCCGCAGGTCGGGTGACCGGTCGCCCGGTCGCGGCGTTCGCACCCGGCACGACCGTCGAACGAATCGGAGCCGCCGGCACGAACGGTCGGGTCGGACTCTGCCGCTCGGTGCGAACCTCCGAATCCGCCGCGGGCTTGGGACTATCGGCACCGCCCCGACGATCGGCACCGCCCCGAGTCGTGCCCCGCCCGTCGGCCTGCCCGCCTGCCCGCCTGGTGGGCTGTGCCGGCGAGCTACCCGGTTGTGCCGGCGAGCCCGGAGTCACCCGCGGTGACACCTTCGTGCCGGGGGCGTCCTGTGGCATCCGCAGGTCCCGGACGACGGACGGGGCCTGCTGCGCCTGGGTGCCGTCATCCTGCGAGCCCGGCGCAGCGCCCGAAGCCGCCGACATCCGCCCGTCATCGTGGGCCTCCTTGCTCCGGCCAGAGGGCTGCTCCGACCGTGGCGAGGAAGATCCACGCAAGGCCGGCGACCGGGTGGTCCGGTCGTCATCGCTGCTGCTCACGGTCCATCTCCCGCCATGCCCGGCCCGACGCCGACCACTTAGGCTGAGTCTCCCCCGCCGGGACTGGTCGTCGAACCGTTGTCCGAGTTGTCGTCAGCATCAGCATTGCGCGCCACCCCGACGACCTGGACGCCGGCCTCCAGATCGATGAGCCGGACGCCCATGGTCTGCCGCTGGGCCCGCCGGACGTCACGTGCGACGGTGCGCAGCACGCCACCGTTGGACGTGATGGCGTACAGCTGATCGTCCTGGCCTACCACCAGGGCACCGACCAGTCCGCCACGAGTGGAGACGATCTTCGCGGTCAGGACGCCCTTGCCACCGCGTCCCTGCACCGGATATTCGCCCAGGGACGTCCGCTTGGCGTAGCCCCCGCTGGTGGCGACCAACAGATTGGCTTCCGAGCTCGGCGGCACGACCTCCATCGCGAGCAGTTCGTCGTCGGAGTCGAAACGCATCCCGATGACACCCGAGGTGGCACGGCCCATCGGGCGGAGCTGCTCGTCGTCGGCGTGGAACCGGATCGACTGGGCTTGGCGGCTGACCAGCAGCAGATCGTCGCCCGCGGACACGAGCCGGGCCGCGATCAGCTCGTCGTCGTCACGCAGGTTGATGGCGACCAACCCACCGGACCGGTTCGAGTCGAACTCGGCCAGCGCGGTCTTCTTGCACAGCCCGCGCCGGGTCGCGAGGACCAGGTAGGGCGCCGCGTCATAGTCGTTGATCGCGATCACTTCGGCGATCCGCTCGTCCTGACCGAACGCGAGGATGTTCGCCACGTGCTGGCCCTTGGCCGTTCGGGCCTGTTCGGGCAGCTCGTGCGCCTTGGCCCGGTACACCCGTCCCTTGTTGGTGAAGAACAGCAGCCAGTGATGGGTGGTCGTGACGAAGAAGTGCTCGACGATGTCGTCCTCGCGCAGCGCAGCGCCCTGCACGCCCTTGCCGCCACGGCGCTGTGACCGGTAGAGGTCGGTCTTCGTTCGCTTGGCGTAACCACCGCGGGTGACGGTGACCACGACGTCCTCGCGGGCGATCAGATCCTCGACGGACATGTCGCCCTCGAACGGGACGAGCCGTGTCCGCCGCTCGTCACCGAACCGGTCGACGATCTCGGTGAGCTCCTCGCCGATGATCTCCCGTTGCCGGGTCGGCGAGGCAAGGATCGCCTCCAGTTCGGCGATCTTCGCGCGCAGCTCGGCCGCCTCATCGATGATCTTCTGGCGCTCAAGTGCGGCGAGCCGGCGCAGCTGCATGTCCAGGATGGCGACCGCCTGGATCTCCGACAGGGAGAACCGCTCCATCAACTGCCCGCGTGCGGCGTCCGCCGACTCGGCGTTGCGGATGAGGTTGATCACTTCGTCCAGATGGTCGAGCGCGATCAGCAGGCCCTCGAGGACGTGCAGGCGCTCGCGGGCCTTGCGCAGCTGGTAGCGGGTCCGACGGACGATCACGTCAACCTGGTGGTCGACGTAGAAGCGCACCATCTGGTCCAGCCGTAGCGTGCGCGGCACCCCGTCGACGATCGCCAGCATGTTCACGCCGAACGTGTCCTGTAGCTGGGTGTGCTTGTACAGGTTGTTCAGGACGACCTTCGCGACCGCGTCCCGCTTGAGGTCAATGATCAACCGTTGGCCGGTACGCGCCGAGGTCTCATCCCGGATGTCGGAGATGCCGCTGACCCGGTTGTCCCGGACGAGTTCGGCGATCTTCTCCGCGAGATTGTCGGGGTTGACCTGGTAGGGCAGCTCGGTGACGACAAGCTGGGTCCGGCCCTTGTTCTCCTCCACCTGCACGACGGCCCGCATGCGGATGCTGCCGCGCCCGGTGCGGTAGGCGTCCTCGATGCCCTGGCGGCCGACGATGAGTCCGGAGGTGGGGAAGTCCGGCCCCTTGATCATCCCGAGCAGCGCTTCGAGCAGTTCTTCGTCGGTCGCGTCGGGGTTCGTCAGGAACCACTTCACCCCGGCAGCCACTTCGCGCAGGTTGTGCGGGGGGATGTTGGTCGCCATCCCGACCGCGATGCCACCGGCACCGTTGACCAGCAGGTTGGGAAACCGGCTGGGCAGGATTGTCGGCTCCTGCGAGCGGCCGTCGTAGTTGGCGGCGAAGTCGACCGTGTCCTGGTCGATGTCGCGCAGCATCTCCATGGCCAGCTGCGCGAGTCGTGACTCGGTGTAACGCATTGCGGCCGGCGGGTCATTGCCCGGTGAGCCGAAGTTCCCGTTACCGTCGACCAACGGATAGCGCAGCGACCACGGCTGGGCCAGCCGCACCAACGTGTCGTAGATCGCGGAGTCGCCGTGCGGGTGGTAGTTACCCATGACATCACCGACGACACGCGAACACTTGAAGTACCCGCGGTCCGGGCGGTAGCCACCGTCATACATCGCGTACAGGACGCGCCGGTGCACGGGCTTGAGGCCGTCACGGACCTCCGGCAACGCCCGGCCGACGATGACCGACATCGCGTAGTCGAGGTACGACCGCTGCATCTCGACTTCGATACCGATGGGTTCAACCCGATCGCCTGGCGGCGGAGGCAGTACGTCGGTCACGCGGGTCCTTCCAGACAGGGGTGGTGAGGACGGTCAGCCGTGCGCGGTGCAGACTGTCCAGTATTTCCGATATATGCGATATGCGATATGCGATATGGGCTATTTTGATATGGGCTAAATGTCGAGGAAGCGGACGTCCTTGGCGTTGCGCTGGATGAACGAGCGCCGCGCGTCGACGTCCTCACCCATCAGGACGGAGAAGAGATCGTCCGCCACGGCTGCGTCGTCCAACGTCACCTGCAGCAGAATGCGGCGCTCCGGGTCCATGGTGGTGTCCCACAGCTCGGTCGCGTTCATCTCGCCGAGACCCTTGAAGCGCTGGATCGCGTCCTTGGGCAGCTTGCGCCCAGCCTCGACGCCGTGCGTGATCAGACCGTCGCGTTCGCGGTCGGAGTAGGCGTACTGCCAGTCCTCGCGACCCCATTTGATCTTGTAGAGCGGCGGCTGGGCGAGGAAGACATATCCGGCCTCAACCAGCGGACGCATGAACCGGAAGAGCAGCGTCAGCAGCAACGTCCGGATGTGCTGACCGTCGACGTCCGCGTCCGCCATCAGCACAATCTTGTGATAGCGCAGCTTGGTCGCGTCGAAGTCGTCGTGGATGCCGCAGCCGAGCGCCTGGATCAGCGCCTGGACCTCGGTGTTCTTCAGTACCCGGTCGATCCGGGCCTTCTCGACGTTCAGGATCTTGCCACGCAGCGGCAGGATCGCCTGGAACTTCGAATCGCGGCCACCCTTGGCCGAACCGCCCGCCGAATCCCCCTCGACGATGTAGACCTCACAACGCTCCGGATCGGTATACTGACAGTCAGCGAGCTTGCCCGGTAGGCCTGTCCCGCCGAGCAGACCCTTACGACGGGTCAGGTCGCGAGCGGCGCGAGCGGCGATCCTCGCCCGCTGAGCGTCCATCGCCTTACTGACGATCGCCCGCGCCTCGACCCGGTTGGCCTCAAGCCAGTCCTTCAGCGCCGCATAGCACATCTCCTGGACGAACCGCTTGGCTTCGCTGTTGCCGAGCTTGGTCTTGGTCTGTCCCTCGAACTGCGGCTGCGCCAGCTTCACTGAGATGATCGCGGTCAGGCCCTCGCGGATGTCGTCCCCGGCCAGGCGCTCGTCGGGGTTCTTGCCGTTGGCCTTCGGCGGCTTGAGCAGGTTCTGGTCCTTGGCGTAGGCGTTGACCGCGCTGGTCAGAGCCGCGCGGAAGCCTTCCTCGTGGGTGCCGCCCTCGTGGGTGTTGATGGTGTTGGCGAAGGTGTAGACCGACTCGTTGTAGCCGGCGTTCCACTGCATCGCGAGCTCGGCCTCGATGCCGGTGCCCTTGGAATCCAGCGAGATGACCGTCTTGTGAATCGGGTCCTTGCTGGCGTTGAGATGATCGACGAAGTCGACGAGCCCGCCCGTATAGCAGTAGGTGACCTCTTCAGGCTCCTCGGGACGCTCGTCGCGCAGGCTGATCGTCAGCCCCTTGTTCAGGAACGCCATCTCCTGCAGCCGGCGGGTGAGAGTCTCGTATTTGTAGTCGGTCGTCTCGAAGATCGTGTCATCCGCCCAGAAGGTGACGATCGTACCGGTCTTCCTCGTCGGCGCGCCCTTGGCCAGTGGTGCGGCCGGACGGGTGTTCGCATACGGCTGGAACCAGGTGAAGCCCTCGCGGCGGATCTCGACCTCCAGGCGGGTGGACAGCGCGTTCACCACGCTCACGCCAACCCCGTGCAGACCGCCGGACACCGCGTAGGACTTGCCGTCGAACTTCCCACCGGCGTGCAGGGTGGTCAGGACGACCTCGACCGCCGGACGCTTCTCGGTCGGATGCTCACCCACCGGGATGCCACGGCCATTGTCTGCGCACCGCACGCCACCGTCGGCGAGCAACGTGACATTGATCGTGTCGCAGTAGCCGGCGAGCGCCTCGTCCACAGCGTTGTCCACAACCTCGTACACAAGGTGATGGAGACCGCGTTCCCCAGTAGAGCCGATGTACATACCCGGACGCTTGCGAACCGCGTCGAGACCCTCAAGAACCTTGATCGAACTTGCATCGTAGGTCACGCGGTATGTCCCCTCGTCCTCGACTGCGAACTACGCGAGAAGCGTCTCCTGATTCTACCTGGCCCTTCCACCAGGAAGACTGTGGGTGGCCCCTGGCATGCGCGCAGCGCCCCGCACGGCTTTCCGTCGAACCCCAGTACGCGGCTTCCCCTGGATGGCGCCTCCGGCGCGATCCAGGGGACCCCGACACCTACGGCGACACCAACGGCCACACCTACCGTCGGCCGCTCAGCCGTAGGTGTCGCGGGGACCGCGCCCGCCGGACGCATGCAGGGGGCCGTGCCGCCAACTGGGCGTGGTCGGACCTCGGACCACGATTCGGCGTACCACTTCCGGCCCAAGTTCCTTACTTAGAGTAACCAAAAGTTGTCGGGACAACAGCCGCAGCTGCGTTGCCCAGGCGGTTGACTCGGCGGCCAGCTCGAGCGCGCCATCACGCAGCGAAACCGGATAGCAGTGCGAGGAGATGTCCGGACCGACCAGCGCGTCCCAGCGGGCGAGAACTGTCGCGTCGGTCGCGCGGACCTCCCAGCCGCGTTCGGCGAGCATCCGCGCTACCGCGGCGTTGAACGCGACCGGTTCGGCCCACTCCCGTCCCGGTGCGGCCATCCCGGGCATCCGTGGACGACGCCGCGGCTCCCGTCCTGACGGATCATCACCGTCGACCTGCCCGGCGCCGCGCCCGTCACGCGCTCCCGGCCCACGCCCGCGCCCGCGCCCGGACGCCCGGGCGCGGGCATCCTCCTTGGCCCGAGCGAGAACGAGGCGGGCGAGGTCTGCGCCACGCACCGGGGCGGGACCGGCCGCCAGCTCGCCCGCGCCAGCATGCTCATCCGACGACATGGCGCACCTGCCCGTCCGCGACTTCGAAACGCACTCCGGCCAACGCGGCGGGAACGTCCGCGTCGACCGCTGCCGTCACCAGGACCTGCTCGGCCGGGGCGACCAGCTCCGCCAGCCGGGCCCGACGGTTCACGTCAAGCTCAGCGAACACATCGTCGAGCAATAGTACCGGTTCGCGCTGATCATCCCGCAATAGTTCGAATGATGCCAATTTGAGTGCAAGCGCGAGCGACCACGACTCGCCGTGGCTCGCATACCCCCGCGCCGGCCGACCGTTGATGGACAGCAACAGCTCGTCGCGATGTGGGCCGACCAGGGTCACCCCGCGCTCGAGCTCGCGCGGCCGGACCCGGGCGAGCTCGGTGAGCATCGCCGCCTCCAGCACAGCCCGGTCGGTGGAGACAGGCTCGCCCGGAACGGGACCGCCCGGGCCAGGACCGCCCACGGCCTGGTCGGACGTTCCGGCTGCGACGGTCGAGCGGTATTCGATGGCGGTCAGTGCCCTGTCCGTCCGCACGTCGTCTCGGGCACCGGAGACCGGGGCGGCCGGGGAGACGGCCGGGGCTGCGGCCACGGCCGAGTAGGCGGTTTCCACTCTGGGTTGCAACGCCTCGACCAGCGCGCCCCGCGCCGCTACCAGTTCAGACCCGTACCGGGCAAGTTGGGCATCCCAGACGTCCAGGGTGCGCAGATCGCTCGTCCGGCCGCCGCGGCGCGCGGCCGCGGCCGTCCGCAACAGCGTCGACCGCTGGCGCAACACCTTGTCGTAGTCGGCGAGCACACCGGCCAACCGCGGCGCCCGGGCGACCAGCAGATCGTCGAGGAACCGCCGGCGCTCGGCCGGATCGCCCCGGACCAACGCAAGATCCTCCGGGGCGAAGAGCACCATGACCAGCAATCCCAGGACGTCGCGGGGCCGGGCAAGCGGAGCCCGGTTGAGCCGGGCCCGGTTCGCCCGGCCCGGGATGATCTCAATCTCCACCAGTGCGGCCCGGTCGCCCCGCACGATCCGCGCGCGCAATGCCGCGCTCGCCGCGCCCTCGCGAACGAGCGGCGCATCCGAGGCCACGCGGTGACTACTAAGGGTAGCCAGGTAGCCGACGGCTTCCAACAGGTTGGTCTTACCCTGCCCGTTGGAGCCGACGAACGTGGTCACCCCGGGCGCGAGCTGAAGATCCAACGCGGGATAGGACCTGAAGTCCACCAGCGACAGGTGCGTGAGATGCACGTCACCCGGACAGCCGGATCGGCATGAGCAGGTAGCGGTAGTCGGGGACCTCACCGTCGTCGGGTGCCTTGCCGGTGAGGATCGCGGGCTTTTTGGCGGCCTCATCCGCATCGTCAGCGCTCGCGAAACCGATGTACACCACGTCGGACTCCACCGCGTTCAGACCGTCGAGCAGGTACGTCGGGTTGAACGCGATGGACAGGTCCGGTCCGTCGTAGCCGATCGGCAACGTCTCCCGGGCCTGCGCCTCGCCGCCGGCGCCGGCCTCGAGGACCAGGTGCTCGGCAGAGAAGCTCAACTGGACCGGAGCGGTACGTGCGGCAACCAGCGCGACGCGTTTCACAGCTTCGGCGAACGGAGAGATCTCAATCTGCGCGGTCAGCGGTGAGCTGTCGGGCAACAACCGCTGATAGGGCGGGAAGGAACCGTCCACCAAGCGGGTCGTGGTCTGCCGGTCACCACCGGTAAACCCGGCGAGGGCCTCCCCGGACGGACCCGATCCGAGCGCGATCGCGACCTCCGCCCCGGAGCCCGACAACGCCTTGGCGGTATCGCTCAGAGTACGCGCCGGCACCATCGCAACACCCTCGACGTCAACCGCGGTGGGACGCCACTTCATCTTGCGAACGGCCAGCCGGTAACGGTCCGTAGCGGCCAAGATGAGCATCTCACCGTTGATCTCGAGGCGGACGCCGGTGAGCACCGGCAGCGTGTCGTCCTTGCCCGCGGCCACCGCGACCTGGGACACCGCCCCGGCAAACGCGGCTCCCTCAATGTGGCCGGTCGCCGCCGGCATCGGTGGCAATGTCGGGTAGTCATCAACCGACATGGTCGGAAGGGTGAACCGTGCGTTACCACAGGTGAGCACCACGCGCGCGCCGTCGGTCGCCAACTCGACCGGTGCCGAGGGAAGAGCTCGGGTGATCTCGGCGAGGAGCTTGCCGGACACCAACGCCCGGCCCTCTTCGGAGATCGTTGCCGTCACCCCGCACTGCGCTGCCACCTCGTAGTCGAAGGCCGAGACCTTCAGTGATGGACCGGTCGCATCCAGCATAAGCCCAGCAAGGACCTGAAGCTGTGAGGTCGCACGGGTCGGCAACGTGCGCGCCGTCCACGCCACGGCATCGGTGAAGTCGTCCCGTTCAACCCGGAACTTCATGATTCGCCCTTCTGGATGGTGCTGTTCGCCTGCGCTGAGGCGTTCCAGCATCGCAGGCGTCCGCACCGGGCGCGCTACGGGGCTGGGGCAGGGCCGCAGCGCGCCCGGAGCGGGGCCGGGGCACGCACTTCGCTCCCCAGTCCTGCTCCTTGATCCAAGCTTTTGGTGCTGGGCGCTCATCGAAAACAGGGAGTGACCCGACCATGATCAGAATTTGGTTGTCCCCAGGCCCAACCAGCCTTGGATGTCTTCCTTGAAGAAGGATCTAGTTCGTCGTGACAGTAGGCGCGGTGGATACTGGGGATAACCAAGGCCATTGCCAGCTCACGAAGCTGATCCGACCGTGCGGATGCTGTGGGTACCGCTGTGTGAAGGCCCTGTGGATTTCCACCGGCGGTCCGGTTGTCCCCAGAGGCTCCCCCGTCGTACAGAGTCCGTCCACTGTTTGTGCACAGTTTCTGCACAGTCTGTCCCCGGCTACGCAGTGTTTTGAATCGATCTTCGACGCGGTTTGCGCCCACACGGGAAGAGCCGGAAACCGGCGCGCCGAAGCCAGGCCGCCGTTCCCGGATTCCACAGGGTTTTCCACAAGCTGTGCACAAGACTCCACCGGCACACCGAGGTCGACGTGACCGTATTTGGGTGGCTTCTACCCCGGATTCGTCTCGTTCATGCCCGTCAGGCCGTTCATGTCTGCGTGTCTGTCATGCCTGTCGTGTCTGAGCCCGGATCCGGTTCGTCAGCTCGGTGACCTGGTTGTAGATCGCGCGGCGTTCGGCCATGAGCCCGCGGATCTTCCGGTCGGCGTGCATCACCGTGGTGTGGTCGCGTCCGCCGAAATGCTGGCCGATCTTCGGCAGCGACAGGTCGGTCAGTTCTCTGCACAGGTACATCGCGATCTGGCGGGCGGTGACCAGGACCCGGCTGCGGGATGTGCCGCACAGGTCCTCCATGGACACACCGAAGTACGTCGCGGTCGCGTTCATGATCGCAGCGGCCGTGATCTCGGGGTCGGCCGCATCCGGGATGAGGTCGCGTAGGACGATTTCGGCCAGGGTCCGGTCGACGTGCGACTTGTTCAGGCTTGCGAACGCCGCGACCCGAATCAACGCGCCCTCCAGCTCGCGGATGTTGCGCTCGATGTGCGTGGCGATGTACTCCAGCACGTCGCCGGGGACGGGCAGTCGCTCGGTCGCGGCCTTCTTCGACAGGATCGCGATCCTGGTCTCCAGATCCGGCGGGGTGACGTCGGTGATCAGACCCCACTCGAACCGGCTGCGCAGCCGGTCCTCCAACGCGGACAGCTGCTTGGGGGACCGGTCGGAGGAGATGACGATCTGCTTCTCGGTGTCGTGCAGGACGTTGAAGGTGTGGAAGAACTCCTCCTGCGTCCGTTCCTTGTTCTCCAGGAACTGGATGTCATCGACGAGCAGCACGTCGGCGTCGCGGTAGCGACGTTGGAACGCCTGCTGGCGGTCATCCCGGATGGAGTTGATGAAGTCGTTCGTGAACTCCTCCGAGCTCACGTACTTCACTCGTGACTCCGGGTACAGCTTCAGAGTGTAATGACCGATCGCGTGGAGCAGGTGCGTCTTACCGAGCCCCGAGTCGCCATAAATAAACAGAGGATTGTACGCCTTGGCCGGTGCCTCGGCGACGGCCACCGCCGCCGCGTGTGGGAACCGGTTGCTGTCGCCGATGACGAACGTCTCGAAGACGTACCGGGGGTTCAGCCGCGCCGGTTCGTATGACCGGGGTGCCGGGTCGCGGCCGAGCCCCGGGGTGATCCGGGCGGCAGGGACTGCGGTGGCCGTCGGCTCCGGCAGCGCGATCGGCCCGGTCATCGGCTCCGGGTCGGGCAGGTGCTCGACGGTGACCGCGACGCGGATTTCTCGTCCATAGGCTGTGGACAAAGCTGTGGACAGAAACGATCGGAGGCGTGAGTCGAGCAGGTCCTTGGTGAACTCGTTCGGCGCGGCGAGCAGCGCTGTGTCCTGGACGAGGCCGAGCGGACGGGTCAGTCGCAGCCAGGCCCGCTGCTGCGCCGACAGGGTGCCGTCCGCGACGCCGGCGACAGCCTGCCCCCACACGGCGGACAGGTCCGGTTCGCCGGCAGACACCCGGCCTGACATCCCGGCGAATGGGTCGGCGCTAAGGTCGGTCACGAGCGAGGCTCCTCCGGACGGTCGAACGGTCGAACGGTCGGGGCGGTCAGCTGTCGGCGTGCCCCACCGAGGGGATAGTTCTCCACATGGTCGTCCACAAGCTGTGTACGACCATGACACCCCACCCGGCATGGTGCCCCGCCGGCGCCCCGGTCGGCGGCGATCGCGACCCGTCCCGCTCGAGTGGCGTGAGACTTGATAGTCTCAGGCATCGAGTTGTGGCGACCGTGCGCTGTTCGGTGTGTTCCGGCGTGTCCCGCGTTACCACTGCCGTCCTCGTTTGTCCTTTGCCCGTCCGGCGTCCGGAGTCTTCTGTGAGCAAGCGCACCTTCCAGCCGAACAATCGCCGGCGTGCCAAGACGCACGGGTTCCGGCTTCGGATGCGGACCCGCGCCGGTCGCGCGGTGCTCTCGGCCCGTCGCCGTAAGGGTCGTAGCGAGTTGTCCGCCTGAGATTCATCGCGCCGCGATCTCTCCCGCGTCATGCTGCCCGTTCGGAACCGTGTCCGGACCAGGGCCGAGCATGCCCAGGTCGGTCGCGGTGGAGGCCGGATCCGCAGCGGTCCGCTTGTTGTCCACAGCCTGACTGTGGACAACAAGCCTGAAGGCAGCGACCTCGTGGACGACGCCGACGCAGCGACCGCCCTGCCTCCGCCACGCGTGGGGTTTGTCGTGAGCCGCAAGGTAGGCAATGCCGTCGTCCGCAACCGGGTCCGCCGGAGACTGCGTGAGCAGGTACGTGCCCGACTCGATCACGTTCCGGCTGGGACGTTGATGATCGTTCGTGCCTTACCGGACAGTGCCACCGCATCCTCAGATGAGCTGGGGCGCGCCCTCGACCGGGCGTTGCGTGAGAGATCATCCCGCGGCCGGTCCGGTAACGGGTCCAGGCTGGGCGACGGGATTGCCAAAACCCTCGACCGGCATCGTCGATGAACATCGGTGACTGCGTTCTGCTTACAGTCGGTCTACTCGCAGTGTTCGACCTGACTGTGGCAAGCCACGTTGCCGCGAGGGCCGCGCCGAGGCTGTGTCGTGGCCCCGGCGGCATGGTGCGCAGTCCCCTCGCGTGGGCGCTGCGTACCATGATCGGACTCTATCGGGCCGCCTGGTCCGTGCGCAGCGCCGGCGTCTGCCGCTTCGAGCCGTCCTGTAGCGCGTATGGGCTTGAGGCGGTGCGCAGTTACGGCGGGGTCCGGGGCGGCCTGCTGGCTGCCCGCCGGCTGCTGCGCTGCCAGCCGTTGTCGGCCGGAGGTTATGACCCGGTTCCGACGCGTGACCCGGCCCCGACGCGTGACCCCAAGCACCCGCACAAGCCGACCGCGTCCCGCCGTGGCACGAGGGTCAGCCGTGGCACGAGGGTCTTGATGGCCAAAGGGCGCGCGACGATCGTCGGATCGCGCGCCCGGAGGCCGCAGTCCCTGGAGCACTAAGGAGACAGGCCAGTGTTGAATCCCCTCTACCATCTCGCGGCACACGCGATCGTCTTCTTCCACGGTGGCTTCGGGCTGATCTTCGGTCAGGGCAGCTTCTTCGCGTGGTCGTTTTCTGTCGTCCTGCTGGTGATCTGTGTCCGCATTCTGATCTTTCCCCTGTTCGTCAGGCAGGTGAAGTCGCAGCGGACGATGCAGCTGATGCAACCCAAGATCAAGGAGATCCGGGAGAAGCACGGGCACGACAAGCAGAAGATGAACGCCGAGATCATGGCGTTGCAGAAGGAGCACGGCAACCCGCTGCTGGGCTGTTTGCCGATCGTGCTGCAGATCCCGTTGTTCATCGCGCTGTTCCACGTCTTCAGCCACCTCCAACCCGTTGAGGGGAAGAACGGGCTGGAATGGGTGGCGCGAGTGGGGTTGACCGCTCACCAGGTGCAGCAGATCGCCGAGGCCAAACTGCTCGGCGTCTCGCTGTCGACGTCCTTCACCTCGTCGTCGAGCTTCCTGGAGTTCGTCCGCGCCGACGGGACGAACGTCAAGATTTTTGCCGTCGTCCTGATCCTGCTCATGGGCATGACCACGTTCCTGACCCAGAAGCAGATCATGGCGCGCACCGGGACAACGGACTCGCAGCAGGCCATGGTGCAGAAGGTGCTGCTCTACGGCTCGCCGATCATGCTGGCGGTGTTCGGTTTCCGCTTCCCGATCGCTGTCCTGCTCTACTGGCTCACCACCAACCTGTGGAGCATGGGCCAGCAGTTCTTCGTCATCAAGAGGATGCCGCCGGTGCTGGCACAGACCGCGACCGGACGCGTACCCGGGGCCCGGGTGGAGGCTGGTAGCGCTGCGAAGGGCAAGACCCTTGAGCCGCCGGCGCGTCCCGCACCCGGTGCCCGGCCGGTGCCCGGCGCTCGGCCCGCGGCGAAGGCCAAGAGCCGTTCCAAGCCCGCCGTGGATGCTCCGACCACGGAATCGTCCGCGACCGCCGTCAGTAAGGCCGTGAACAAGTCCACCGGCAAGGCTCCGCCCGGGACCCGTTCGCCTGGCAATCCCGGCAGTAAGGCGCGGCCGGCGACGGCGGCGGGAAACGGGTCCGGCGCTGCGTCCGGCAACGGGACTGGCGGCACCATGGCCGGTAACGGGACTGGCGGCACCATGGCCGGTAACGGGACTGGCGGCAACACGGTTGGTAACTGGGCTGGCGACAACGTGGCTGGTAACGGGACTGGCGGTAGTGCGGCCGGCAAGGTCCAGCCGGCTCCGGCTCCAGTACCGGAAAACGGCGCAGTCCAGGACAACAGGACGGCATCCGAAGGCGAGCCCAAGACCCGTGCGGCAGGTACACCCGGGGTGCCGGCTGGAGCGCGACGCCCATCCGGAGGCTCCCGTCCCGCCAAGCGGCGCGGGAAAGGCGGGCGGCCCGGGGGGCGGCGGTGATCGGTTTCCATAGCCGTCACAGTCGTGCCCGTCGCAGGCGTGCCCGCCAGATCCCCGACAGCAGATGTCCATCCTCGAAGGAGCTGTTCTGATGACCGGTTCGGCACCTGACCTGGCCGCCGACATCGCCGCGGTTGCCGCGGTTGCCGAGGTCGGCGGCCCGTCCATGGCCGCTGACACGCCGACGAACGGCCGGCGGCGCATCGCCGATCTGGAACAGGAAGGCGAGATCGCAGCGGACTATCTGGAGGCTCTGCTCGACATCGTCGACATGGACGGCGACCTCGACCTCGATGTGGAGGGAGAGCGAGCCGTCGTGGCCGTCGTCGGGGACGGCCTGGACCTGCTCGTGGGCACCCGAGGGGAGACGCTGGAGGCGTTGCAGGAGCTCACCCGGCTCGCGGTCCTTCAGAAGACCGGCGTTCGCAGCCGGCTGATGTTGGACGTCGGTGGTCACCGTGCCCGGCGGCGTGCCGAGCTGCGGGAGCTTGCCGCGGCAGTCGCCGCGCGGGTGAAGACCGGTGGCCGGCCGGAGAAGTTGAAGCCGATGACGCCGTTCGAACGCAAGGTCGTCCACGACCTCATAGCGACGATCGACGGTGTGGTCAGTGAGTCCGAAGGGGAGGACCCCCAGCGCCGGGTGGTCATTCTCCCTACGGACTGACCTCGTTCCTGCTTGCCTGACTGTCTGCCGTGATCCACAGAACACGGCAGACAGGGGGTGTATTGCGTTCGTGCTACACCAGGTCCGGTCGGGCTGACACGGCGTACACCGATGCGGCGGACGACGCCACCGCCGGGGTCAACGGGCGGGTACCCGCGGTGTGACCGCGATACGGGCCAGCGCGGCCAGCATCAGGTAGATGCAGGTGCCGTCAAGGTTGAACGAGTACCCGGTCGGTACGGTGAGCCCGACGATCTGGCGCGGTGCGCCGGCGTGTTCGAGCTTGCGCATGAGCTGCGGCAAGAACGACTCGGATGATGACGTGCCAAGGACGATCAGTAGTTCGTCCTTGAGGTAGCGCAGGAGTTTCAGCATGTTTATCCCGCACGCCGCGGCGATGACGCCGAGTATGACGATCACAAAAAATGCCGATGTTCCGTAGAAGATCATGATCAGCTTTCCGAGGCTCTTCAGCGTATGTAGTCCGTACTTGCCGGTAGTGAAGGCGATTGCGCCGAAGGCGCCGACCACGCTGTTGGGCACAAGGTCGGTGAGGTAGTGATCCCAGCCCGAGGCGGCGTTCGCGTCCTGGTGGTGGAGGACGACCCGTTGATTGCTGAAGCACATCAAACCTACGTCGAGCGGATGCCGGGTTTCGCTGTCGTAGGTGTGGTCGACTGCGGTGGCGAGGCGTTACGGCTCGTTGCACAGACCCCGGTCGACCTGGTGCTGCTCGACTTCTATCTACCGGACATGGGCGGTCTGGACGTCTGCCGCGCGCTGCGCGGGCACGGGGCGCCGGTCGATGTCATCGCTGTCACATCCGCCGGCGATCGTGCGGTGGTGCGGACAGCCGTTGCCTACGGCGTGGTCCAGTATCTACTCAAGCCGGTCAGCTTCGCGACCTTCCGGGAGCGGCTCGAGCGCTACGCCGACTACCGGCGCCAGATCTCCGGGACGGGCGTACAGCCCGAACCTGGGGGTGTGGCCCAGCATGACGTCGACCGGGCGCTGGCCGCGCTGCGGGAGCCGACTCCCGCCGAGGCGCCGCAGGGCTTGTCCGCGGCAACACACGACGTGGTGATCGGCCAGCTTCGGGCCGCTGGTGGTCCGCTGTCCGCGGTGGACGTCGCTGACGGCGCCGGTATCTCCCGTGTCACGGCCAGGCGCTATCTTGAGCACCTCGTCGGCCAGCACTCGTCGGCCAGCACTCGTCGGCCAGCACCTCGTCGGCCGGACGCAACGCTACGGAACCACCGGCCGGCCCGAGTTCCGCTATCGCTGGGCAGGCCGGTGAAGCAGGTGGCCGCACTTCCCGCGCCAGCCGATCCGGCCTTCCACGGAGCGTCCTGATTCGGGTAGCGAGGATGCTGGTCGCATGTTGCCTGTGTCCGGCCCCCCGGCCATCGCCCGTGGAGTGTTCGGGGATGGTTTTGACCTTGCCTGTGTGTATGCGGATCTTCTTGCCACGGTTGGCGTTGACCGCGGGCTGATAGGTCCCCGTGAGACCGACCGGCTCTGGGACCGTCACCTGTTGAACAGCGCCGTGGTCGAGGAGACCGTCGGGCCCGCCGCGACCGTCGTGGACGTGGGGAGCGGAGCCGGGCTGCCCGGTATCCCGCTCGCGCTCGTCCGTCCGGACCTGAGAGTCACCCTCCTCGAACCGATGCAACGCCGGTGCGTGTTTCTGCACGAAGTAGTGGCGAGGCTCGGACTTGAGGGGCGAGTCACGGTCATCCGGGGACGCGCGCCCGACATTGCCACTACCGTGGAAGGCCACAAGTTTGATGTTGCCGTGGCAAGGGCTCTCGCGTCCTTGGAGCGGTTGGGCGCGATGCTCGTGCCGATGCTGGAACCGGGCGGTGTCATGCTTGCACTGCGCGGTGCGCGCGTTGTCGAGGAATTGTCGGTCGCGCGAGGTGAGCTGGATGCCCAGGGCTGGCGCGAGGTGGACGTCGTGAAGTGCGGGGTCGGGCGGCTTTCGGAGCCGACCACCGTGCTGCGCGCCGTGTACACCGCATCTGAGCCTGGGCGCCGGCAGGGAAGCGGGAAAACGCGTGAAGCACGGCGAGGACGGGAGGCGCAGCGTGCACGTGGACACTCACGTTCCACGTGAAACAGCGTCGGGGGCAGGTAACACCTCCATAGGCGCGGGACGGGCAGTGCGTCAGCCGTCGGCCCGACCAATGGACTCTCATGATCCATCCACCCCTATCGGAGCGGCGGCAGCGGCGGCAGTGGAAGCCTTGACCATGGAACGACGACGGCCGTTTCCCCGGCCTACCCGACGGCGCATCATTACGGTGGCGAACCAGAAGGGTGGTGTCGGGAAGACCACCACGACGGTGAATCTTGCCGCGGCCCTGGCCATGCACGGGTGCCGGGTCCTGTGTATCGACCTGGACCCGCAGGGCAACGCATCAACTGCGCTCGGGGTTGACCACCGGTCCGGTGTTCCATCTATTTACGAGGTTCTTCTCGGGGATCGACCGCTCGACGAGGTCGTGGTGAAGTCCTCCGAATCCGAGGGTCTCTACTGCGCTCCGGCCACCATCGACCTTGCCGGTGCCGAGATCGAGCTGGTTTCGGTCGTAGCGCGGGAAACCCGCCTGCGTCGGGCGATCGCCGGACTCAAGCGGGACGTCGACTACATCATCGTGGACTGTCCACCAAGTCTCGGGCTTCTCACGGTCAATGCGCTGGTGGCGGCCAAGGAGCTTCTGATCCCCATCCAGTGCGAGTACTACGCGCTTGAGGGCCTCGGGCAGCTCCTGCGCAACGTCGAACTCGTGCAGGCCCACCTCAACCCGGATCTGCACCTGTCCACGATCATCCTGACTATGTACGACTCACGGACGCGACTTGCGGACCAGGTCGTCCACGAAGTCAAGGAGCACTTCGGGCCCCGTGTGCTGGGCACGACCATCCCGCGTAATGTGCGGATCGCCGAGGCGCCGAGCTACGGCCGGTCGGTTCTGACCTATGACCCTGCTTCGCGGGGATCACTGTCCTACCTGGCCGCCGCGCGCGAGCTTGCCGAGCGAGGCTTCGAGCCGAATGGGGTGGGCCTGTGACAGCACGCAGGGGTGGACTGGGGCGAGGGTTGGGAGCGTTGATCCCAACAGCGATGGACAGCGCTGACATCGGGATCGACAACGGCTTCGGACTGAGATCCGGGCCGGTACCGGTTCATGGCGCGACCTTCCGCGAGATCCCCGTCGACTCGGTCACGCCGAATCCGCGCCAGCCGCGGATGCACTTCGACGAGGAGACGCTTGAGGAGCTGGCCGCGAGCCTGCGTGAAGTCGGCCTGCTCCAGCCCATAGTCGTCCGCGAAATCATGCCCGGGCGCTACGAGCTGGTCATGGGGGAACGGCGCTGGCGGGCGTCCCGGCTCGCGGGCTTCAGCCAGATCCCCGCGATCGTGCGGGACACCACCGACGACGCCATGCTCCGGGACGCGCTGCTGGAGAACCTCCACCGCCAGCAGCTCAACCCCCTTGAGGAGGCAGCCGCATACGAGCAGCTCCTGCGCGACTTCGGCGCCACCCACGAGGAACTCGCCGGGAAACTCGGCCGTTCGCGATCCCATGTCACCAACATGATTCGGCTGCTGGGTCTCCCACCGGCCGTGCAACGTCGGGTGGCGGCTGGCGTGCTGTCCGCCGGCCATGCTCGGGCACTGCTGTCGCTGGGGGATTCTGATTCGCAGGACCGCCTCGCGACCCGGATCGTCGCCGAGGGTCTGTCCGTACGGGCCGTCGAGGAAATCGTGGCCATGGGCGAGGAGGGGCCGCGTAAGACGGCTCCCCGTGGGCCCCGGGTCATCGCTCCCGCACTCGGCAAGTTTGCCGCCCGCCTGTCCGACCGGTTCGACACCCGGGTGAAGGTCGACATGGGGCGCAGCAAAGGAAAGATCACTGTGGAATTCGGAAGCATCGAAGACCTGGAGCGGATCGTCGCGGTGATGACGGCCTCGCCGTCGCCGTCGGAGTCGGAGTCGGAGTCGGAATCGGGATCGGGATCTGCGACGGAATGAGCGGCCCCGAGCTGGTCGGGTGATCTCGGCTCGACAGGCTCCGGATCTGACTGTCGTTTTGGATCTTCTGTCCGGGTCGCCGCGCCGGCTGGCGTTGCTCAGGGGGCTCCGTCTGCCGTCGGGGCGGAACGAACAGCTCCCGCCAGCCTGCCGGGGCTTGCGGCGATCGAGCAGGCTGCGGCTGCCGGTGCCGCGCAGTCTCGTGTGCATCATGAGCGGACCAC
>NZ_CAUVXI010000041.1:0-2022 GCF_963555845.1 Protofrankia sp. Cas8
GCCCCAGCCCCAGCCCCAGCCCACCACCGCGTGGCCGCGGCCCCGCCCCCAGCCCGGTCCCCGGCCGACGGGGCAGCCCGTGTGGTGGCAGCAGCCAACCGGGCCGCAGCCCGAACCGACGCAGCCGCCCCCGACGCAGCCGGCCCCGACGCAGCCGGCCCCAACGCAGCCGGCCCCAGCGCGGGCAGCCGACGCCGGGCGGGTGCTGCGCGCAGTGGTCGCGGCGCTGGCCTGGGTGTTCGGCAGTGTCCTGATCGCCGGTGCGCTCATCAATCTCGCCGTGCTGCACGCCATCGTGCCAGATCTGATCATTCTTGTTTCCATTCTCGCCCTCATGGTCCGGCGACGACGACGGCGGCGGCGACAACCACCGGGGAAGGCGCGATGACACAGCGAATGTTCGGCCCGTACCGCATCGAGGAGCTGCTGGGCCGCGGCGGGATGGGCGAGGTCTACCGGGCGTACGACACCGGGCAGCAGCGGATGGTGGCGCTCAAGCTCCTGCTCCCGAGCCTGGCCGGGGACCCGCAGTACACCGAGCGGTTCCGCCGGGAGTCCGAGGCGGTGGCGCAGCTACGCGAGCCGCATGTGATCCCGATCCACCGCCACGGCGAGATCGACGGCCAGCTCTTCATCGACATGCGTCTGGTGGAGGGTGCCCACCTGGGCACCGTCCTGCGCGGTGGGCCGCTCGACCCGCAGACAGCCGTCTACGTCGTAGAGCAGATCGCCTCCGCGCTGGACGCCGCGCACGCCGACGGGCTGGTGCACCGCGACGTCAAGCCGTCCAACGTGCTGTGCGCCGGTCGCGGCCGTCCGACCGACTTCGTCTACCTCGTCGACTTCGGGATCGCCCGCTCGGTCGACAGCGCCGGAATGACCGCGACCGGGGCGGCGATCGGCTCGATCGAGTACATGGCGCCCGAGCGGTTCCTGTCCGAGCGGGTCGACCACCGGGCGGACGTCTACTCGCTGGCTTGCCTTCTCTTCGAGAGCCTGACCGCACGCAGGCCGTTCGTCACAGCCGAGCGGCTCGGGGTGATCAGGGCGCATCTGGAGGACCCGCCGCCCGTCCTGTCTGCCGTGCGGCCCGGGGCGCCGGCAGCGTTCGACGCCGTCATCGCACAGGGCATGGCGAAGGCCCCGGCCGACCGGCATTCCGCCGCATCCGTGTTCGCGGCCGCTGCCCGCGCCGCCCTCGGGTCTGCGAGCCCGACGGCATCGATCCCGGCGGCATCGATCCCGGCGGCGTCGGGGTGGCCGCCCGCAGCACCGGCCACGGGCGGCAGGTGGTGGACGCGCACGAACGCCGCCCCCGCGGCCCCGGCCCCGCCTCCTCCAGCTCCAGCTCCAGCGCCAGCGCCGCCCGCAGCGCCGACCGCACCCGCATCGGGCTGGTGGCAGGCCAGAAGCGCCCCACCGTCGACGCCGCAGGCCCCACCGTCGACGCCCCCAGCCTCGCCGTCGATGCCGCCCGCAGCGCCGACCGCACCCGCATCGGGCTGGTGGCAGGCCAGAAGCGCCCCACCGTCGACGCCGCAGGCCCCACCGTCGACGCCCCCAGCCTCGCCGTCGATGCCGCCCGCACCCACCGCGCTCTTCGTAACCAGGCACCATGTGATGCGGCCGGCTACCGCCGCGCCGTCGCCCGCGGCCCAGGCGACAGGCACCCCACCCTCCGGGCTACCGCCGACGGCACGGGCGCCGGGCACCCCCGCCGGGCCGAGCCAGGGCGGGACGTGGTGGGGGCGGAAGGCCACGGCGCTGCACCCGGTCGGGGCGGCACCAGTCGTCATCGGCCGCGCGTCCGAGTGCGACGTGGTGCTCACCGACCCGCTCGTCTCGCGCCGGCACGCCGAGCTGCGCCAGGTCGGGACCGAGCATCGGATCCTCGACCTCGGCAGCTGGAACGGCACATTCGTCAACGGCCACCGGATCAGCCAGGCGGCCACGATCGGGGCCGGGGACATCGTCGGCATCGGGCACGCCCTGCTGCACCTGCAGGGCGGCACGCTCGTCGAG
>NZ_CAUVXI010000041.1:2362-31259 GCF_963555845.1 Protofrankia sp. Cas8
CCGAGGCAGGCGACATCTCGTTCGAGGCCGACGGCCTGGTCGTCACCCGCTCCGGACGGCGGCTGCTCGACGGGGTCGGGTTCACGCTGCCGCAGCGCAGTCTGCTGGCTGTCGTCGGGCCGAGCGGCGCCGGGAAGTCCACCCTGCTCGGCGCGCTGACCGGGCAGCGCCCCGCCGACTCCGGCGAGGTCCGCTACGCCGGCCGCGATCTCTACGCGTCCTACGAAGAGCTGCGCCAGCGCATCGGGCTCGTCCCCCAAGACGACATCCTGCACCCGCAGCTGACCGTCCGCCGGGCTCTGCGGTACGCGGCCGAGCTGCGGTTCCCCGCTGACACCCCGGCGGCCGAGCGCAACGCGCGGGTCGAGGAGGTGATCGGCGAGCTGGGGCTGGTCGACCAGGCGGAGCAGCGGATCAGCACGCTCTCCGGTGGGCAGCGCAAGCGCACGAGTGTGGCGCTGGAGCTGCTCACCCGCCCGTCCCTGCTCTTCCTCGACGAGCCGACGTCCGGGCTGGACCCGGGCATGGACAAGTCGGTGATGCAGACCCTGCGCAAGCTGGCCGACGACGGCCGAACGGTGGTCGTCGTCACGCACTCACCGGCGCAGCTCGACCTGTGCGACCGGCTGCTCGTGCTCGCGTCGGGCGGTCGGCTCGCCTACTTCGGCCCGCCCGGTGAGGCGCTCGGATACTTCGGCCAGCGTGACTTCGCGGACATGTTCCTGCTGCTCGACCAATCGCGGGACGTCGACTGGACGGCTCGGTTCCGGGCCTCGCCCGAGTATGCGAAGTACGGGATGCCGAGCAGCGCGGCGCAGCCCGCGGCGCCTGCGGCACGGGCAGCGCCGGACGCGCCGCCGCGCCAGCAGCCGGCGCTGCGCCAGTTCGCCGTGCTCGCCCGCCGTTACCTCGCGGTGATCGCGGCCGATCGGGCCTACGCGCTGTTCCTGCTGGCGCTGCCGCTGGTACTGAGCCTGTTCGCACGGCTGCTTCCGGGCGGGCACGGACTGTCGTGGACAAGCCGGCAGACCAGCCCCGACAGCGACATCTCGCCGCTCATGCTCGTGCTCATCCTCGGGTGCGCGTTCACGGGATTCGCCGGAGCGTTCCGCGAACTGGTCAAGGAACGCTCCGTCTTCCGCCGCGAGCAGGCGATCGGGCTCTCGCGCGGCGCCTACCTCTGGTCGAAGCTCGCCGTGCTGGGTCTGATCAGCAGCGTTCAGGCCGTGATTCTGGCCTTCGCCGGACTGTACGGCCAGCGCGCGCCGGACCGGCCGCTCGTACTGGGCGACGGGGTAGCCGAGGTCGCCGTCGCCATGGTCGCGGTCGCGCTGGCCGCGATGGCCCAAGGGCTACTGGTCTCAGCACTGATCGGGAACCCCGACCGCGGCATGCCGATCCTCGTGCTCGTCCTGCTGCTGCAGCTGCTGCTGTGCGGGCTGCTCATCCCACTGGACGGCCATCCGCCACTGGAACAGCTCGCGTACCTCATGCCTGCTCGGTGGGGATTCGCGATGGTCGCGGCGACCACCGGCTACCGCCAGACCCCGGCCGCCCCCAAGATCGACCCGCTGTGGACGGCCGACGCCGGCACCTGGGCGCTTGACCTCGCCGCGCTCCTGCTGCTGACCGCAGCCGTCGCGTGGGCGACGTGGTCCGTCCTGCGCCGCGGATCGGCCCCCCGGAAGGGCCGGTGACCGGGCCGGGCGCGGCGGGTGGCGCCACCCGCCGTCAGAGTTTTATACAAGCCTGTCTTGACAGGATGATATAAAACTAGTCGTGGCTGTGAGTCGCGAACAGCTCCGCCGCGAAGCGGACAGGGCGATCGATGTTGACATTGAAAGCCGCGCAGTAGCCGTAGCCGGCCCAGCCCGCCAGTTCCGAGCGCTGCACGGTCGGCCGGGACATCCCGCACGGCACGGGCGTCGCATCCGTGATCCAGTGGTTGTCGAACCAGAAGTCGCTGTCCGCCGCCACTATCCGGATCATGTCCTTGACCAGTGCTAATGCCGTCCTCAGCCGTTTGTTGTAGCCAGACTGTCCGGGCAGGTAGGGGAACATCCCGGCCAGGTGCTTACGGGCGTAGCGCAGCCAGCGGGCCTGCGAGCGGTGGCCGAGCAGGGGCTTGGGCGACGGCCAGGTAGACGAGTTCGGAGTCGGAGAGTAGCGGCGGCTTGCCCATCCGGCGCCTCCCTCCGATCCGGTTGTCGATCTTTACGTACAGTGCGGTCAGGAGGGTCTCCAGGTCTTGGGTCACGTCTTGATCTTGGAGGCCCTCTCTCTATGCCCGGCCATCAGCCGCCCAGAGTTTGGAATTACTCGTCTAAGCGGAGCAGGCCCAGCTGATCGAGCCGGCCAGGGTGCGGCCCGCTGAGGTCTGTCCGCTGAATGACAGCGAACCGCCCGTGGACGTGATCGCGGCGGTGGTTGCGATGGCGTCCACCGCGTACGCGCCTTCGGCGGATGAGCTGATCGAAACGGTGACCAGGGCCGGGTAGGACCCGGGGCCGTGGTAGGCGGCGACCCGCACGGTCTCGGCGACGGTGTATCCGCGAATGACGCCATTGGCGGTTTCGGCATAGCGTCGGCCGGCCTCGCAGGTGACGGTTGTGTCAACATGGCCGGCAACCGCGACTGGTGATGTGATCGATACTGTCAGAGATCCCGGGCCGCCGGTTCCGTGCCCGGCGGGCACAGTGGCCGGCGGGGCGGTCACGGGTGCGGTCACGGACGTGGCTGTGGTCGTCACCTGCGATGACGAGGAGGTGGACGCCTGCGTGGTTGCCGCGGCCGCGGTCGTGCGGACGGTATGGGCACCGGCCTGGCACGCTGCCAGCGGAAGAACCGCGACGCCGGCGAGGATCACGGCGGCCATCCGAGAGCGACTGGCGTGATGACGGTTCATCGTTGTTCGACACCTCTTCGGGCGGGGACGGCTGGGGGGCCTTGCATCTCCGGAGCCTGCCCGGTGTTTGTGAGAGTTGGATGTGCGAACAGACGGTTCGGCTCGAATGGAACTCACATGTCCGGTCGGTGTGATTATGGCCTGCGCGACACGCAGGCGGGATGGGGGGCACATGAGCGACAACGGGAACCGTGATCCGCAGCCGATGCGGGTCCTGGTTGTGGATGATGAGGCGAACATCGTCGATCTTGTGCGTATGTCCTTGCGTTTCCACGGCTTCGACGTGGTCACCGCCGCTTCCGGCCGGGATGCGATTACCGCTGTCACCGAGACCGCACCGGATCTCGTGGTGCTTGACGTGTTGCTGCCCGACACCGACGGCTTCGAGGTCTGCCGCCGGCTGCGTGACGCGGGCATCGAAACTCCGGTGATCTTTCTGACCGCCCGTGATCGTCAGGCCGACAAGGTCGCCGGTCTGACCTATGGCGGCGACGACTACGTGACCAAGCCCTTTTCCATCGACGAACTGGTGGCCCGGGTGCGCGCAGTGCTCCGGCGGGCGCGACGTGACCAGTTACCACTGACCGCGCAGGTGCTCGCCTTCGCCGATCTCGTCCTGAACGAGGACACCCACGAGGTGACCCGTGACGGTCATCCGCTCGAGCTGTCGCCCACCGAGTTCAAGCTGCTGCGATATCTGCTGGCGAACCCGCGCCGGGTGCTCTCACGTGCCCAGATCCTTGACGCGGTCTGGAACTACGACTTCGACGGCGGCCACACCATCGTCGACCAGTACGTGAGCTATCTGCGGCGCAAACTCGCGCCGCACGGGCCGCCGCTGATCCACACCCAGCGCGGTTTCGGCTATGTGCTGCGGGAGCCCTGATCCTGACCGTCAGCCCGTCAGCCCGTCAGCCCGTCAGCCCGTCAGCCCGTCAGCCCGTCAGCCCGTCAGCCCGTCGGCCGGGACGGCCCGGCGCCGACCCCGAGGCGATCAATGCCCAGCTCGATGTCATCGAGGTCGTCCGCGGTCAGCGCAAGGCCGGCGCCAGCAATCCATCCGTCCACCTGGGCCGGCCTGCGTGCGCCGACGATCGCCGCGCTCACGCCGTCGAACGTCAGGGTCCAGGCGACGGCGACCGCTGCGACTGTCGTGTCGTGTCGCTTCGCCACAGTCCGCAGGATGTCGGCGAGAGCGAGATTGCTGTGCAGCGCTTCGCCGGTGAAGTCCGCCGACCCGCGCCGCCAGTCGTCGGCCGGAAGGTCCGCCGAACGCTGCGCGGTCCATGCCCCGGTGAGTAGTCCCGACTGCATCGGGCTGTAGACAATGACCCCGATGTTGTGCTTCGCGCAGTAGGGCAGGACGTCTGTAGCCACGGTCCGCCTGATCGCCGAGAACGGCGGCTGGAGCACATCGACCCCACCTGCATACGCGGCACGTTCGAGCAGTTCGACGTTGACGTTCGACACGCCTACCAACCGGATCTTTCCTTCCGCGCGCAGTTCGTGCAGGGTCGCGACGGAATCCTCGATCGGTGTGCCGTCATTCGGTGGCCAGTGCAGCTGGTAAAGATCGATTCGATCGACCGTCAATCGTCGCAGGGACCCGTCAACTTCGCGGCGGATTGACTCGGGCGCTCCCACCCTCGTGGGCAGGGGCGCTGTGTCCGGGTCCCAGACCATGCCGCACTTGGTGAACACGTACGGCCGGTCGCCGTCGCTGAAATCCGTGAGCGCTCGTGCCACGATCTGCTCGGAGTGCCCGCGCCCGTACACCGCCGCTGTGTCGATCCAGTTCACGCCGTGTTCTACGGCATGCCTGATGGCGGCCACCGATTCATCGTCGTCCTGGGCGCCCCATCCGAATGCGTGCTCCGCACCGCCGATCGCCCAGGCGCCGAAGCCGACCCGGGTGATGTTCAAACCGGTTGCGCCCAAGAGCGCTGTAGGAAGGGTCATGGTCAGTGCGCACCCCCATGCGAGATTCCGGAACCGGATGGTAACGAACACTCCCGGCTAAGAGCGACCGGGACCGTGCCGGCTTCTCCAGCATGAAAGCATCCACCGGCCCGGAAGTCCCGGCGGCCGGGAATGCCAGCGATGTCATGCTTGTCCTGTTGACATTGCCTAACGGCAGGGCGTCGATCATTAATGCCGCCGCGCCGCGAGCGGGTCCGGACACATCGTCCGCCGGGTACCGGACGACCCAGGTCACTATGTGGTCGCGCGGGTCCGTGGGGGTGAAACGTGCCTCGCGTACATCACGTTGAGTAATCAAACTGGTGGTATGGGTCGCCTTCCAGGCAGTAGGCAAGCTGCCCTCGGGGACGCCCTCAGCGAGCGGCGCGCCGCCGGGCGTGCCTGAAGGCCTCGCTATCAACAGTGCTGCCGGCACGCCTACCGTGACGGCGTCCAGCCCGCCCGAAGCGGTCGACGGTAGCCGTGGAGGTCTGCCGCCTGCGGTTGCCGTGGGTTACCGCGGGCGTTACGCCGCCATCTGGCACGTGAGGTATGTAGTGGACTTCCTTCCCCGGAGACCTCCCGTGATGGCCTGTAGCCGTGTAGCGTCTTCCATGGCCAAGTTCGGCGGTTGGCGTCCACAAGGGACGCCGATGGCGAACACTGTCGTGGGAGCGCCAAAATCCCACTTCAGACGGTCCGGGGCCCGCGCGGTGTGGGTCCTGACTGCACCAGCAGGGAGAACGGCACGTGGCTCAGGGCACGGTTAAGTGGTTCAACTCGGAGAAGGGCTTCGGCTTCATCTCCGTGGACGGCGGCGGTTCGGATGTCTTCGTCCACTACAGCGCGATTGACATGGACGGGTACAAGAGCCTGGAAGAGGGGCAGCGGGTCGAGTTCCAAGTGACCCAGGGACAGAAGGGTCCACAGGCTGACGCCGTTCGGGTCGTCTGAGCCACGAGAGACGTAACTCCACAGTCGTAGGGCGAGGGTCCGCCATCTCCAACTGAGGGGCGGGCTCTTGTCATTTGTCGATGGCGGGGCGATTCGTGCGCAGTCATGGCGTGTCGCGCTTTGCTCCCCTGTCGTTTTTCTTCCGGTTGATCGTGCGCTTTCGCCTGGCTGAACATGTGTGTCCAGCATGTCGGATGCGCCAATTTTGATCTTTAACTCGCCGAACGAAGACTGTTCACCGAATTTTATTGTTGCGCACATCCATCGGATGAAACGTCCACTGAATCACTTCAGCCAGCCATACTGACGGCGGACTACCGGCCGTGGGATACCAGCAGTTCGGCGATCTGGAGGGTGTTCAACGCCGCGCCTTTGCGCAGGTTGTCGCCGCACACGAACATGGCGAGCTCACACGGGTCGTCGGGCGATTGCCTGATGCGCCCGACCCAGGTCGGATCGGTACCGACGACGTCTGCCGGTGTGGGGAAGTCTCCCGCCGCCGGGTCGTCCAGGACGGCCACCCCCGGCGCCGCACGCAGGACGGCCCGTGCGTCATCCGCGGCCACCGGGCGCGCGAACCACGCGTGCACCGCCACCGCGTGGGTCGTCACGACGGGTACCCGTACACAGGTTGCGGACACCTTGAGCCCGGGAAGCCCCAGGATCTTCCGGGACTCGTTCCGGATCTTCATTTCCTCAGACGACCAGCCGCCGTCCTGGTGGGAACCGGCCCACGGCACGACGTTCAGGGCCAGTGGCGCCGGGAACGGGCCGAGCCCGTGCTCCCCGATGGCTTTGCGGACGTCCCCGGCGCTCTGGCCGGGTCCCAGCCAGGTGTCGCCAGCTGTGTCGGTGGACCTGCTGTCGGTGGACCTGCTGTCGGTGGACCTGCCGGGGGTCGGCATGGCGCCAACCACGGTGGCGAGCTGGGCGTAGAGGGTGTCGATACCAGCCTGGCCTGCTCCGCTCGCCGCCTGGTAGGACGTCGCGACCAGCGATTCCAGCCCGAACACGCGGTGCAGCGCGCCAACCGCGACGATCATCGACAGCGTCGTGCAGTTCGGGTTGGCGATGATCCCGCGCGGCCGGTCCGCCGCCGCCTGCGCGTTCACCTCGGGGACGACCAGCGGGACGTCCGCCTCCATCCGGAAGGCGCCCGAATTGTCAACCGCGATCGCCCCGCGGGACGCCGCGACCGGTGCCCACTGTCTGGAGACCTCGTCCGGGACGTCGAACATGGCGATGTCGACACCGTCGAAGACCTCGGGGGTCAGCGCCAGCACCTCGACGTCGCCGCCGCGCAGTCGCAGTCTGCGCCCGGCGGACCGCGCGGAGGCGATCAGTCGGATTTCGCCCCAGATATCCGGGCGTTCGCCCAGCAGCGAGAGCATCACGGTGCCGACCGCACCGGTTGCGCCGACCACGGCCAGCGTGGGACGGCTGCCGGCCGCTGGCGCGGTCATCGACCGGTCCCCGCGTACACGATTGCCTGACTGTCAGGATCGGCGAGTTCGAACGCACTGTGGACGGCTCGGACAGCGACCTGCAGGTCGGTGTCGCGGATGACCACCGAAATCCGAATCTCAGAGGTCGAAATGATCTCCACATTGACCCCGGCGTCCGCGAGTGCGCCGAAGAAGCGGGCCGACACCCCCGGGTGCGACTTCATCCCGGCACCGATCAGCGAGACCTTGCCGATGTGATCGTCATACAGGGTCCGTTCGAAGCCGATCTCACCACGGACCTTCTCCAGCGCGGTCAGCGCGGTGCGGCCGTCGGTCTTCGGAAGGGTGAAGGAGATGTCGGTCCGCCCGGTGCCGGCCACCGACCCGACCTGCACGATCATGTCGAGGTTGACGTCCGCGTCGGCGACGGCCCGGAAGACGGCGGCGGCCACGCCGGGCTTGTCCGGGCAGCCGGCCACGGTCACCTTCGCCTCGCTCTGGTCGTGAGCGACCCCACGAATGATGGCCTGTTCCACGAGCTCTGCCTCCGGAATCTCGGTGACCCACGTACCCGGCTTCGAGGAGAACGAGGACCGGACGTGTACGGGGACGGTGTAGCGGCGTGCGTACTCGACACAGCGAAGCATCAGCACCTTGGCTCCGCAGGCCGCCATCTCCATCATTTCCTCGTAGGAAATGCGCTCGATGCGGCGGGCGTCCGGCACGATCCGCGGGTCGGCGGTGAAAACGCCGTCCACATCGGTGTAGATCTCGCAGAAGTCGGCCTGCAGCGCGGCTGCGAGGGCCACAGCGGTTGTATCCGAGCCGCCCCGACCGAGCGTTGTCACGTCCTTCGTATCCTGGCTGACGCCCTGGAAACCGGCGACGATCGCAATCGCTCCCGAGTCCAGAGCGTCGCGGATGCGCCCCGGCGTGACATCGATGATGCGGGCCTTGCCGTGCGCCGAAGTCGTGATCACGCCGGCCTGGGAGCCCGTGAACGAGCGTGCCTCGGCGCCCAGGTTCGAGATCGCCATGGCCAGCAGCGCCATTGAGATGCGTTCACCGGCGGTGAGCAGCATGTCAAGCTCGCGGGCCGGCGGAACAGGCGTGACCTGTTCCGCGAGTGCGAGCAGGTCGTCGGTGGTGTCACCCATCGCGCTCACCACGACTACCACGTCGTCGCCGCAACGGCGTTGAGCCACGATCCGCGCGGCGACCCGTTTGATCCGGTCGGCATCCGAGACGGAGGAACCGCCGAACTTCGCCACCACGACCGCCATGCGCTCCAGGTTACTGGGCACTGCGGGGCTGCGAGAAGGGCTGCGGCTACACCGCTTTCTGCCAGGCCACGAGCCGTCCTGCCGGAGCCGAGGGCGGGCTTGTCAGCCGGGGGGAATGGGCGCTGTCAGAACGATCCTGAATATCATATTTCGACGACCACGAAAAGAGCCGCTCGCGCTCTGGCTGAAAATCCGCGATCGCGATATTAGGGAGGGCACACGGATGTGCGGGATGTGCATCATCCGCCGGTGTGGTACCGATCACGGTCGAGCCATAGCGGATGAAACATGTATTTCGTGAGTTCATCAGCTGATAACCAGGCATTCCCGGGTATTGCGTACACTGCCATCGTCACGGATGGTGGTCGATGTTCGCCGTCTCGTGCAGGCCCCGTGAGTGTGCAGGCCGAGGTACCGCTATGCTCCGTTCGTCCTACTTGGGGGGGACACCAAGATTGGGACCGACGAAGGGCTTGAAGAGCCAGTGATGATCAAGTATGGCGCGCGGTGGAGTGCGACCGCGGTGCTCTCCGCCGCTCTCCTCACCGGTGGGCTTGTCGCCTGTAAGCCAGCCGATTCGGGCCTGACGCAACCCGCTCACGGTACGGCGTCCCCGACGGGAAGTCAGCTGCCTCGGACTCCCGCGGGCGCCGCAACCACGCCGCCGGCCGTGACGGCTGTCCCGTCGCCGACCGCCACGCGCGGCGCCCAGGCCCAGGCCCCGGCAGTCACGCAGACCCTGCCGGCTCTCCCGGCCGGCGGCGCCGGCATGCCGGTTATACCCTCGGCGCCGGCGCCATTGCGGACGGTCAGAGTGTCAACGGCCCAGCAGCTGACCGCCGCGCTCGCGGCAGCCCAGCCTGGGGACCTCATCGCGCTCGCGGACGGCCAGTACAGCGGACACTTCGTCGCCGACAGGCCGGCGACAGCGAAGGCTCCGATCACGGTGCGTGGCTCGCGCAACGCGGTGATCGACGGTGGTTCGATCGACAGCGGCTATTCCTTCCACCTCGACAACGCCGACTACTGGCGGCTGGAGGGCTTCACGATCCAGAGCGGCCAGAAGGGCGTGATGACCGACCAGACCAACGGGGCGGTCATCTCCGGGCTGCTGGTGCGCAACGTCGGTGACGAGGCCATCCATCTGCGGAACTTCTCCACCGACAATTTCGTCGTGGGATGCGTCGTCAGTGGTACCGGGCGCAAGGAACCGGGCTTCGGTGAGGGCATCTACATCGGCACGGCCAAGTCGAACTGGGAGAAGTTCAGCGGCGGGAAGCCGGACAACTCCGACCGTAACAAGATCATTGGAAACACGATCAGCGGGGTGACCGCGGAGGCGGTTGACATCAAGGAGGCCACGACCGGCGGTCTCCTGGGTAACAACACCTTCAACGGTTCGGCCATCTCCGGCGCCAACTCCGCGGACTCGTGGGTCGATGTGAAGGGCAACAACTGGCTCATCGAGGGCAACACCGGGGTGGACAGCCCGAAGGACGGGATACAGACCCACGTCATCATCGACGGCTGGGGCACGGGGAACATCATCACCGGGAACAGGCTCGACGTCGACGGTCCCGGCTTCGGCGTCAGCATCGACAAGCCGAGCAACACCGCGAACATCGTCTCGTGCACCAACATCGTCATCGCGGCGGCCGACGGCCTGTTCAACGTGCCCTGCGTGAAGTAACCGGCGGGAAGCTTCAGCCCGGGTCCGTCATTGCGGACCCGGGCCCGGGCTCTCGCCGTATCACAGGCGCGTCTGAGTCCTTCAATCAACACGCTATCTGCTTGTCGCGGACCGGACGACCGGCACGCTGCTCGGCTACGAGCAGGTTCTTACCTCGAAGGCTGGAAAGCTCGGCGTTTCCATCCCGGCGGTCATCAGCTATCAGTTGTGGTTGGCTGCGGGCAGCGCCAGAAGTGTGACCGATACCCTGTAGGTTCTGTCGGGGATTCTGAAGTAAGCGCGAACAGCGGCAGTTGTGCGCCCGGGTGCGGCCGCTCCCGCCGGGCGAGCGCCCGCATGTTACCCGGCCAGTCCTTCAGTTGGTCACCTTTCGTACCCGTGCGGCACAGGCCGGTGAGCTCGGTGACGTCCGCGCCCTCCCGCGGCTCGCCCTCGGCGATCGTCACCGCGATGTCCGTGAACACCCGGCCCCGGTCGGCCAGCATCCACACCATCGCGGTCCCGACGTGGGAGAGCACGTCTCTGCCGCCGACCTCGCCGGCCAACCCCTGCGACCGCCCCGTACCATTCACCTGGAAAGTGCCTCTCGGCTCGGGCTCCGACACGGACTTCAGACACCCGTATCTTCCCAGGTCAGGGGCACTTTCCTGTCATCGGAGACCCTCAGAGAGATCAAGGATCTTCGGCGTGAAAAGCCGGGGCCAAGATGACAGGGCCCAACTATGAGCCGCTACCAGCAAGATCAAAAATAAACTCCTGGTCACCTGTAAGGTTTGGCGCCCAGCTGGACATAGATATGGTGATGAGGACGGGAGGTTTTTGGATAGATGCGCGCGTTGGATCGGCTCAACTGGAGGGCTCGGGATGAAGAAGTATTCGTGGAATTCTACCGGAAAAGCTTCAGGGCCGTACACTCCTACCTGGAGCGACGATTGGCCGACCACAGTGGCATCGACGACGCTATAGCGGAGACATACCTTGTCGTGTGGCGGCGACGGCAGGATATCCCGCCAACAGATTCGGAGTCCATCGCATGGGCTATAGGCGTCGCCAGGTATTGTCTCGCCAATCAACGGCGAAGTGCACTACGCCGCCAGAGGCTCTTTATAAGGCTTAGGCAAGTCGGGCAAGAACCGTCCGGGATGAGTGAGAGCGGCGACTGGGAAGCCATCGCTATCGAAGAGTTCAACCGACTCCCTGATGGCGATAGAGAAATACTTGGTCTCGCTTATTGGGATGATCTTAAAGTTGATGAAATCGCTGTCGTTTTGAAGTGCACATCGAACGCTGCATCGGTCCGACTGCATCGAGCGAAACGCCGCCTTAAAGAAAGAACGGAGGCTGTTGCCGGCGCCAGTTTCTGCACGGCTGAAGAAAAGGTAGATGGTTAACTTCGAACTTTCCGGGGTGTGCGATGAACCCAACGTCAGAAGAGCGACTGGGTGAAATACTGCGAGCAGCGGATCCGTTCGATTCACTCGGCGGGGACATGTCCGAATCGGACAGTCATGCAGGTGAGATACTGGCCGAAAGGATACGGCCTAAAATCAAGCGTCGCGCACGACGTATTATTTTGATTCCGGTGGCTGTCGCCTGCGCGGCGGCGGCAATCGGTGCCGGCTTCGCGCTAGGAACCGCACCCGCCAAGATGGCAGCTACCGGCTGCTACCAGTCTACAAACCCAAACAGTGACGTAGCGGTACTGAACACAGTCGCATCAAACCCACTTGACGCCTGCAGGTCGATTTGGTCCGCATCATTCAACGAGCCGCCACCGGACGAGTTGGAGGCTTGCGTTGGACCTTCCGGTCAGGTCGTCGTTTATCCTGGCCGCGCTGGCCTCTGCGACAGCATGAATCTTCGTGGGTTCAGTGGTGCCGTCTCCGATGAGGCCCGCGGTGTTGCGGCGGTTAATCTCGAATTTCGCACCCATTACCAGGGCGCGAGTTGCATAGATCCATCCGATGCGAGGGGAGTTCTAAAAGGAATCTTGGACAAAAACGGCATGGCGGATTGGAGTATCGATGATGGAGGTTTCGCCCAGCCCTGGAGTGAGGGCCGCCCGTGCGCCTATCTTGCAATGAATGAAAGCTCGAACAGAGCGGTACTTCTGCCAGTACCGAGGGCGTGATTCGACGGAAAGATATCTTGGCTCGGGCTCGCAGCCGGTTCGCACGGCACCCTGACCATCGGCTTGTTTCAAAGAAATCTTCAGGGTTTGCAGAAGTGACTGATCGAGAGCCCAGGCTGAGGATCGCTGGCTAATTTCGCCCGTGCCTCGACGGTCGGGTCGGTGGCCGGTGGAATTGGTGCAGTCAGCAACCGTTCCACCGGCCCGGCCACCGCTTCCAACACAGGCCGGACCCGCAACGTCTCCCGCGGAAAGTGATGATTGGTGCGATTAGGCGGCGTCGGCGACCACGTGCAGGCTGCGGTTGGGGAGGGCTGTGGCGAGCGTGGTGACCATTTGGCGGGCCAGCCGCAGCCGGGAGGCCGACACGGTGTTCGTCCGGACGAGGCGGGCGAGGACGGGTAGGCACACCGGCCGGTCGAGCATCGGGAGTCGCACCACGATCCCGAGGAGCACCCAGGTGTTCCCGAATCCGACCGTGGTGGGGCCTGTCGCGGAGCCGTCGTGGAACCAGCCGGCCGCCCAGACTTTCTTTCCGGATCGGTGGAACAAGGTGTCATCGACGGCTACCGTCACGGCGCCGGTCGGTACCAGGAGGGTGACGACGAGGTGGGCCAGGGCCAGTCCGAGCTGTTCGGGGGACCAGGCGGCGTGGGAGAAGAACCGGTGGGCCCGGTGATGGGGCCATACCCGGGACAGGCCGGCGCCCGTGAGCATGCCGCAGACCGTTCGTTCCCGTGTCTGTGCCAGCAGGCCGTACACCAGGGCGGCGAACGTGGTGAAACTCGGTATATATTGATTGATGATGCAAATTTTCCGCGGCTTACCTGGGCGTTCGGGGTCGATTATAAGAGGTGCTTACCCTGACTGGTTCGAAGACCTCGAAGGATTTCAGCGTGAAGCAGTCGCCATTCTTGATGATGTGGTCGGGTTCTGACTCGGGTCCCGGGGATTTGGTTGATCGGTTTCTGTACAGTCCGGTGACGGCGAGACGTTTGTGTATGAAGGACTGAAACAGGCGCGTCGGGACTCCGGAGTCGCAGTGGTTCTCAGCGGCGACTATGGTGGGACGATTTTTCTGACCGTTCCGGTGCGGCTGGTTCGGTGTGACGCTGAGGCGCTCTTCACCCTCGTGTCCGATCTGGATGCGGTCACCTGGATGAGTGGGGATCCGACCATCGCCACCGTGGCCTTCAAGCAGTGTCCGGTTGGATCGACGGTTGAGGGTGGCGATGGTGGAGGTCTCATCGTCTTGGTGGCAAGATCCGGGTCCAGGCGGCTGAGGTCGTTCTTGGGCGACGTCAACGCATTGACGGAGACCTCCTGCGGAGCGAACGGACCCGTGAGCTTGAGCGTAAACGGGCCTGGCGGGCGAAACAGCCGCCTTTACCCAGAAACGCTCCGTGGGATTTTGACATCTCACCACCCATCGTTCCGTTCCCTGAATAGCCCACGGGCTGTCGTAACTCGACGTTCGCTGTTACGCCGCGCCGGTCGTCCAGGCCAGGCGGACGGCATGGATCTCCGCTGGGGGGTCAGGTGCTCGGAACGAGTGACCTGATGTCTGGTGGCGATCACGTACGGTGCTCGCGGGCGTGACCATGGTCGTCGCCGGGTGGTGCGGACATCTGTCACCGGTGGTGGCGGGGCTCGGCCTGTACCGCACCCGACCGGACCGACGGTGGGCGGGTGCCCTAGCGTGTGCGAAGGTTCTTTCGTAGCTGTTAAGCCCAGGTCACGCGATCATGACCTTTTCGCGTCGCCGGAGGTCCCCGGGGTAGGTCTGTACCTGCACGGGACGATCCGCGCCGGCGCGGACCGATCAGAGGGGACGATCTACAGATGGCCATCAGTCTCGCCAAGGGCGGCAACGTCAGCCTTACCAAGCAGGCGGCGGACGCGGGCACGCCCCAGCTCACCGCGTTGACGGTCGGGCTCGGTTGGGATGCCCGCACCACCACCGGAACCGACTTCGACCTGGACGCGTCCGCCATCGGCGTGAAGGCCGACGGCAAGGCTCTCACCAACGAGCATTTTGTTTTCTTCAACAATCTGAAGTCCCCGGAGGGCGCCATCACCCTCACCGGCGACAATCTCACCGGCGCGGGCGAGGGGGACGACGAGTCGATCGTCATCAACCTCGGTCAGGTACCGGCCGACATCGACAAGATTGTCGTACCGGTGTCGATCTACGGTGCGCAGGATCGGAACCAGAACTTCGGGCAGGTGCGCAACGCCTACATCCGCGTTGTCGACCAGACCGGAACCGAACTGGTCCGTTACGACCTTTCCGAGGACTACTCCACCGAGACGGTGGTGATTTTCGGTGAGGTCTACCGCAACGGTGCGGAATGGAAGTTCCGGGCGGTCGGCCAGGGTCACAACGACCTTGGTGGTCTCGCCCGTGATCATGGTGTCACCATCTGACACCATGCGTGACATGGCCTGTCGGTGGACGGCGATGCTTCGGCTCCCCGTCCACCGATGGCAACGGTGTGTGATCGGTAGGTGGCGGTAGATCTGGGAAAGTCATGGGTATGACGCCCATGATGACCGCCTGGCAGGTCACCACACCGGCACCGGCAACGGCGCGACCGCTGCGGTGCACGACCCTGCCCGTGCCCGAACCCGCTGCCGGCGAGGTGCGTCTGCGGGTCGCGGCCTGCGGGGTCTGCCGTACAGACCTGCATCTCGCCGAAGGCGACCTCCGGCCGCGTCGACCCAACACGGTTCCCGGGCACGAGGTGGTCGGCTATGTCGACGCCGTCGGCCCCAAGGTGGAAGATGTCGCCCCCGGTGACCGGCTCGGGATCGCCTGGCTGCGGGAGACCGACGGGACCTGCACCTACTGCCGGCGCGGCGCGGAGAACCTGTGTCTGGTCTCCCGCTACACCGGTTGGGATGCCGACGGCGGTTATGCCGAGTACGCCGTCGTCCGCGCGGACTACGCCTACCGGCTGCCTGAGGGCTACTCCGACGGTGAGCTGGCGCCGCTCCTGTGCGCCGGCATTGTCGGTTTCCGGGCGCTGCGCCGCGCCGACCTGCCACCGGGCGGCCGACTCGGGATCTACGGCTTTGGCGCGTCCGCCCACCTGGCCGCGCAGGTGGCGCTGGCGCAGGGCGCGAGGGTCCATGTGCTGACCCGGTCGCAGACGGCGCGGCGACTCGCGCTCTCGCTCGGCGCATCGTCAGCCGCCGGGCCCTACGACGCCCCGCCGGAGCCGCTGGACGCCGCGGTCCTGTTCGCGCCGGTCGGTGACCTAGTGCCCGTTGCGCTGGGAGCACTGGACCGGGGCGGGACGCTGTCGATCGCCGGTATCCACCTGTCCGATGTGCCGGCGCTGAGCTACCAGCGGCACCTGTTCCAGGAACGGACGCTGCGGAGCACGACCGCGAGCACCCGGGCCGACGGGCGTGAGTTCCTCGAGATTGCTGCGCGGCATCGGCTTGCGGTCACGGTCCAGCCATATCCGCTGGACCGGGCGGACGAGGCGCTGATCGATCTGGCCGCGGACCGGGTGACCGGCGCCGCGGTCCTGTTCCCGGCCGGCTGAGCAGGGTCGGCTGAGCAGGGCCCGGCTGCGGGCCGGCTGCGGGCGACCGTAGCCCAGCCGCGGATCAGGCCCGTTTGACGGCCGCCAGCCGGCGTTCGGCGAGAGTGAGCAGGTCGGATACCTCCCTGCTGAGGTAGCCGGTGGCGCCGCGTCCGATCTGCCGTCGGCGCAGGATGCCCGCGCCGACGAGTTCCTCGGCCGCGGCCCAGGCGGCCTGCACGGACACGTCCAGGATGCGCGCCGCGCTGGCCGCGGTGAGCACCGGGGATCCGGGTAGCATGGTGATCAACCGATCGGCGGTTGACGGTTCCCGGGGCCGGTTGCGAACCACGACGGTCTGCTCCCGGCAGGCTGCCAGCCGGGTGTCCCAGGACCGGCGCAGTTCGGCGATCTCGTCCGCGAAGGTGCGGGCCTCCTCGATCGCCACCACCATGGAGTCGAGAAAGAAGGTCAACCACTGGTTCAGCGCGGCATGGGAGGCCCGGCCGCCGGGCGGACCGTCGTGGCAGTAGGCGGCCAGGGCCGTCACATAGCGGTCGGACCGGCTCACAAAGGCGAGGCTGACCGGTAGCACGGCCGGCGTGACCAGGCCCCGTCGGGCGAGCACAGCATGGATCAGCATCCGCGCCACCCGCCCGTTTCCGTCGTCGAACGGTTGGATGGTCTCGAACTGGGCGTGGACGAGCCCGGCCTGGATCAGCGGTGGATGGGCGTCGCCCGACGCATAGGCGGCAAGATCAGTCATCAGGCTGACCACCTCGGACGGCGGCGCGGGTATGAACGCCGCGTCCAACGGGTTCCACTCGCTTCCGCCGAGCCAGGTCTGAACCGACCGTGGGCCGGTGTGCCGGTGGCCCGGGAGCAGGGTGCGTTGCAGGTTGACGATGCCGTCCACGGTGATTGCCCCGGGTTCGGCGAGATCGGTGACCGCGTGGCGGAGCGCGGCGATGTTGCGGGCGACCCGGCGGGCGTTCACGCTGAAGCCCTCGACGACGCTGTCGGTACCGGCTCCGCTCGCGAACTCCGCCAGGGCGACCTGCTGGGGAGGGACCCCGATGCCCGCGATGCGCGACGAGGCAACCGCCTCGGACCGCAGGAGAAAGCCGGCCAGCCGGTCCAGGCTCACCATGACTGTGCCGGTCAGCGACCGGATGCCCGCCTCGACGGCGGTCGCGCGTGCGATGAGATCATCGTGGAGGCTCGGCGGCGACCCGGCGAGAGGATCGGGACAGTACGGGCGGTACACCCCCATGCGGCGCCCGCGCAACGGTGCGGCAGGGTTCGGGGCCCAGAGCTGTTCCCCGTATCGACCCATCGCCGGATTCCCCTGTTTTCAGCATTTCGACACAGGCAAACTCTTGGAGTTTGCTCAACTACGGTTCCGACCCCGGCCCAGAAGCTGTAGCAGCCCGGCCGCGGTTGCGCTGAGTGCGGCGGCGACGAGCACATCCCGGGGTAGCAGGTCGGCGGATTCCCGCTGAATACGGCCGTGGAAGCGGTCGAAACGTTCCGGCCACGGACTGCGGCCGGCGAAGTAGATTCCGATTTTGTCGGTGTCGGGAAGGCAGGCCCCGCTCATACCGGCGAGCACTGCGAGCCTTCGGCCGGGTGGAGCGGCCGCCGTCAGAACACCCATTGCGACCAGACCCGCCACGCCGTCGCGTCGGGCGACCGGAATCCAGTCCAGCCCCGGGCCGGTACCCCAGTGCGGCAGCATGTCCATTGCCAGGTGAGAGGCGAAACCAACGGCAAACGCGGGTATCGGCCGACGTAGTGCTGTACCGACCAGGGCCCCCGCACCTACGTGTGCACTAATGATCATTTGATGTGTGCTCCCCACGGTCGTAGGAGTTCATTCGCGCGCGGACGACCAGGTCGCGAACGCTGTCTGGACAGGGCTGCTATTCCCGTGCGGCCAGCGGCGGCGCGGCAAGAGTCGTGATCGCGCAGCCTCTGTCGAACTCGGCAAGAGCTGCCCACAGTAGCCGAGAGGGGTTCGCAGGCCTTCACACACGGCGCAGGCTCACACTGTCCTGCCTCGTACAGCCACCGATTGTGGAGTATCCGGTCAGGCGGCGGCCTGGTCAGGCGATCAGGTGACGACCCGGCGGCCTTCGAAGGCGCGACCGAGAGTCACCTCGTCCGCCCATTCCAGATCCCCGCCCATCGGCAGGCCACTGGCCAGACGGGTGACCTTCAATCCCATCGGAGCGATCTGGCGAGCCAGGTAGGACGCGGTGACTTCACCCTCGGTGTTCGGATCGGTCGCGAGAATCAGTTCGGTCACCGTCCCATCGGCCAGCCGAGCGATCAGCTCTCGGATGTGCAGGTCATCAGGGCCCACTCCGCCGATCGGATTGATCGCGCCACCGAGGACGTGATAGCGCCCCCGGAACTCCCGCGTCCGCTCGATGGCGACGACGTCCTTCGACTCCTCGACGACGCAGATCTGGGCCGGATCACGTCGCTGGTCGGAGCAGATCCGGCACAGTTCCGCCTGCGCGACGTTGAAACACAGCCGACAGAACCGGACCTTGTCCTTGACTTCGTTCAGCGTCGCCGCAAGGCGCCGCACATCGACGGGGTCCGCGGAGAGAAGGTGGAAAGCGATCCGCTGCGCGCTTTTCGGGCCGATACCCGGCAGCCGGCCGAGCTCGTCGATCAGATCCTGGACGATCCCCTCGTACATTGTCACCGACCTGCCCCGATGTGGCCGCCAGGCACGAGCCGGTCGCCGATCGGCATGCCTGTCATCCCAGGCCTGGGGCTTGCGGCCCCGAGCCCGACCCGCTGGCCAGACCTGACGGTCCGCTCGGAACTCCGAGCCCGCCCGGAACTCCGAGCCCACCAAGAGCGTCGCCCAGCCCGCCGGTGACCTCGCCCATCCGCTCCGCGGCGAGCCCGCGCGCGTTGACGGCGGCGTCCCGAACGGCCGCGAGGACGAGGTCCGCCAAGGTCTCGGTGTCGGTCGGATCGACCGCGGCCGGACTGATGGTGAGATCGACCAACTCGCCGCCGCCGGTCACGGTGGCTTTCACCAGACCTCCGCCCGCGGTGCCGTCCACTCTGGTGTCGGCGAGTTCCTGTTGGGCGGTCATCAACTCGGCCTGCATCCGCTGGGCCTGCATGAGGATCTGGCCGATGTCCGGCCCAGGTATCTGCGGGTTCGACATGTCCATGAGCCTACGTCCGGGGTCCGACGCACCCATGTGCCGTTGGCCGAGGAATGTCCGGTCCGTCCGGTGTGCGGCCAGTCGACGCAATGGTCGATCAGTCGATGGGTTGGTCGATGACGGTGGCGCCGAGGTCGGACTGCAGCAACGCCATCGCGGCCGCCTCACCCGACAGCGACGCGCCTGGGTACGCCGGCGCGTCATCGTCGCCGGCCGAGGGCTCATCGTCGATGTCGCAGTGGCCGGCAGCCGACGACGCTGGTGGTACCGACGACGCTGGTGGTACCGACGTCACCGGTGCCGGTGCCGGTGGTGTGGCCGAGGACGATTCACGGGGCGCGGGCGAACGTCGTGCCACGTCAGGGCCGGCGTGGGCGGTGGCACGACCCTCCCCCGTGGCGCGTGCACCCGGCCGGTCGGCGGGCGTTGCCCCTGGTCGGACGGTCGTCGCCTCATGACGGATCTGCCCGGCCGTCGGGGTAGGCGCCGAAGGTCCGCCGGAGGCCATGGCTCGTCCGGTCGGGCGGTGCACAGGTGCCGGTGGTCCCGATTGGGTTGCCGGCGGCGGTGTGGCGACGGCTACAGCGTGCACCGGCCCGGCCGAGGCTCGCGGTGAGCTGGACCCGGCCGGTTCCGGCCCGGAAGTCCCGTCCGGACGGCCTGGCCGACTGTTCCCACCAGGGGTCCAGGGCACGCCGGTGCCCCCCGGCGCACCGGGTGGCCCCCCCGCGGCTGCGATGGTGACCCGCCAGGTGCCGCCCAGAATCTCTGTCAGGGCGGCGCGGAGGACCTCGACATTGCTGCCCTGACCGAACATCCGAGCGATCGTCGCGACCGTGAACGCGAGGATGACTTCGTCCCCACGAACATCCGCGACCGAGGCGTACTCCTGGAGTAGGGCGTGCGTGGCGGGCTTGCGCGACCGGGCCGCGCGGAGCACGTCGTCCCAGGCTGCTCGCAGTCGTCCCGCATCGGTACCGCCACCGCCACCGCCGGCATCGGCACCGCCGGCACCGCCACCGTCGGTTGATCGCGTTGCGGCGGGGGAGTGCGGTCCGGGTGCTGATTGTGCGCGGACCTCGCCAGTCCCGGAAACCCGGGCCGGGGTCGGCGGTTGCGCCGGGCCGGCCGACGGTCCCGGGCCGGTCGTCGTCGTCGCATCATCATCATCATGTGATGGACCGGTGATGCCGCCGGCCTCCGCCCGCCGTTCCAACCGTTCGAGGCGGACCAGCAACGCCGACGGGTCAGATCCGGCAGCGGGCAGCAACGCCCGTGCCATGACCAGTTCGAGCAGGAGGCGCGGGCTGGTCGTCCCGCGCATCTCCTTGAGACCTGCGTGTACCACGTCCGCGGCCCGGGAAAGCTCGGCCGGGCCCATCCGGCCGCACTGGTCGCGCATCCGTTCGATCTGGTCGAGTGAGTAGTTCTCCAGCAGCCCCTTGGCGGGCGCGTCCGGCACGGCCGCGAAGACGATCAGATCCCGTAGGCGTTCCAGCAGGTCCATGGCGAATCGCCGGGGGTCGTGGCCGGAGGAGACGACCTTGTCGACAACGGTGAACGAGGTGGCGCCGTCCCGTGCGGCAAGGGCGTCGACCGCTTCGTCCAGCAGGACGCCGTCGGTCAGCCCGAGTAACGCTACCGCCCGATCGTAGCCAAGGCCATCCGGCCCCGCGCCGGCGAGCAGCTGGTCGAGTACGGACAGCGAGTCGCGGACGGAGCCTGCGCCGGCTCGTACCACCAGCGGTAGTACCGCCGGATCGACGTCAACCCCTTCCGACGTGCAGACGGACGTGAGGTGGTCGCGCAGCGCGCCGGGTGGAACGAGTCGGAACGCGTAGTGGTGAGTCCGGGAGCGGATGGTGGCGATGACCTTGTCGGGTTCGGTGGTCGCGAACACGAACTTCAGGTAGGGCGGTGGTTCCTCGACGACCTTGAGTAGGGCGTTGAAAGCCGCCGCGGTGACCATGTGGGCCTCGTCGACGACATACACCTTGAACCGCGCCGAGGCCGGCGCGAAGAACGCGCGTTCCCGCAGGTCGCGGGCATCGTCCACAAGCCCGTGGGAGGCGGCGTCGATCTCGGTGACGTCCATGGACACACCGCGTCGGATCGACACGCACTGCTCGCACACCCCGCACGGCTCGGGTGTCGGCCCGTTCACGCAGTTCAGGGATGCGGCAAGGATGCGCGCGGACGACGTCTTGCCGCAGCCGCGCGGACCGCTGAACAGGTAGGCGTGGTGCAGGCGGCCGGTCCGCAACGCCTGCATGAGGGCACCGGTCACGTGCTCCTGACCGACGACCTGGGCGAAGGTCGCTGGACGGTACCGGTTGTACAACGCGCCGCTCACATGATCACCGACCTGTTCCGTCGATCACTCGCTACGTCAGCACGCTGGGCGTTGCCCGGGATCAAGGCCGTCGCCGGGTTCGCGGCCCCCGCGAAGAGGACGACCCCTCGCACACCCGCCAGAGCCTGCTTACCCTTGCTGCCTTCCGGCCCTGGGGGGGTTCACGAGGGTGACGCCGCGCGAGGGGTCTGCCAGTGAGTCTAAGGCCTGTCGGATGGATCTTCAGCAGCGCATCGGTGGCTCGAAAGCCGCCATCAGTCAGGCATACTCACCGAAAGCCATCCATATGGTCGGTCGGGACGGCTGGCCGAATGCCTTGCGTGTGAAGGTGGTGGCATCCCGACCAGCAACGATGTCCAGGAAGTGCCGGTGAGGTCCAACATGAGCGTCAGCATCCGCAACCAGATTGCCGGAACCGTAACCGTCATCACGTCCGGTGCGGCGATGGCAACGGTCAAGATCCGCCTGGTCGGCGGTCCGGAGGTGACCGCCGCGGTTACCGTGGAGTCGATCAATGATCTTGATCTCGCTGAAGGCTCCCAGGTTCGGATCATGGTCAAGTCCACCGAGGTCGCGCTGGCCACGGGTCCCGTGTCGGGCCTGAGTATCCGCAACCGGATTCCCGGCACGATCGTCGCGATCGACGAGGGCGATGCGATGGCGGTGGTGAAGCTTGTCATCGACGGGGGTGACGAGATCACTGCGGCGATCACGAAGGCGGCCGTCGTCGACCTCGGCCTTGACCGGGGTGTCGCGGTCACGGCGCTGATCAAATCCACGGAGATCTCGATCGCATCCCTCTGAACCGGTAGGGATCTTGCTGGCCGTCGGTTCCGTTGCCCGTGGATCCGATAGGCTTGGCAACGGAGGATTCGCCTAGTGGCCTAGGGCGCACGCTTGGAAAGCGTGTTGGGGGCAACCCCTCGAGAGTTCGAATCTCTCATCCTCCGCCGTGTGCCGGTGGCAGTCAGGGCTTGTTGGTGATTGACGCCTCCAGGATCTGTATTGCGGGCTGTATTACAATGAGCCTTATGGCTACGATTACGTTTCGTACAGACGAGGACGTCGACCGGGCCCTGGCTGACCTCACAGTCGGTGAACGGGATCGGTCCCAGGTGATCCGTGAGGCGATCCTCTCCGCGTGGCGTGCGCGTCAGGCCGAGCGGTTGGTCGCTGAGGCTGAAGCTCTTGCCGCAGACCCGGCCGACCGGGCTGAGGCGCGGGCTGTGCTTTCGGACATGGAGCCACTGCGTGCGTGGTGACGTCTACCAGATGCGAGCTCCTCGTGACGCGCGTGGCCACGAACAACGAGGTAACCGGTACGCCGTCATCGTGCAGTCCGATCTGCTGCCGTTGTCGACCTGGCTGGTGGCCCCTACTTCCACCAGCGCACGGCCGGCATCCTTTCGGCCCGAGGTCGAGATCGACAATCAGGCGACCCGTGTCCTGGTCGAGCAAACGGCGGCGGTCGACCCTGAGCGTCTGGGTCGATTCGTCGGCCAGCTGTCCGCAGTCGAGATGGCTGACGTCGACACTGCATTACGCACTGCACTCGGGTTGAACTGATCTCTACACGGCTACGAGATTGACCCGATCAGCATGCCGGCGGCGGCTCTTGCCTCGTCGTCGCCAATGGGCACAATCCGTAGCCCTGACAGGATCCAGTTGAGCCGGGCCGGCGGTGCCGTCAGGCCGGAGCGAAGATGTCGGCGGCGGTGACGGTGAGGACTCCCGCTGGTGGGTTCCGGATCTCCTCGCGGGCGCAGAGAGCAAGGCGCACCGCTTCGGGATGGTCCGTCACATCTGGGCCGGCAGCTGGGCCGGCAGCTGGGCCGGCAGCTGGGCCGGCATTTGGGCCGGCATCGTCATGATCCGGTAGCTGCGCCGCGGGCCGGCCGACCCGCAACGCACGGGTCTTCTCCCGTAGGTCGGCGGCGAGTCTGCGGCCGTCAACGCTGCGTGCCCATTTCGCCGCACCGGCCAGCACCGGACGCCGTTCCCGGCCGGCGAGGACGACCGCGTCGATCTCGTCCTGACCGCCGGTTCCCCAGTAGGGCCCGATCGCCACGACGTCCGGCCCCAGCGAACCGGAGACCGCGAGCCGCCGCAGATGCTCCCGGAACGCCTCTTCCCAGGGCAGACCGAAATGGTCATCGAGGCTTGTGACCAGGACGGGCAGCAGAGCCTCCCCGAGACCGCGGTCGATCTCGGCACGGAACCGGGAAAGCACCCCGAGATAGAAGGCGAGGAAGTTGTCAGCGATGCGGTAGACCCGGCGCCGGCTGCGGGCGGTGTCGGTCACCGGCATGACCCGGTCGACGAGCCGCAGCTCGATGAGCCGGTCCAGGGTGCGGGCCGGCTCAGCCCGGATATGATCCTTGATCTCGTTGTACTGCGTGCGGCCCGCGGCGATGGCATGCAGCACCGCCGCCGGGTACTCACCGTGTTCCACCTCGGTTGCCAGCACGAGTTGTCCCTCGGTGAGCAGCGACGCCCCCGGCCGGCAGGCCAGTCGCCGCAGGTTGTCGGTGACGTCCGCGTTCTGGTCCCACCAGGACAGGTACAGCGGTACTCCGCCGACCAGCCCGTACACGAGGGCTCGGTTGGCCGGGGTGAGCTCGGGCAGCATCAGGGCGGCCTCGTGCGGGCGGAACGGATGCAGCGACAGTGACAGGTCGAACCGACCGTAGAGCGGCGCCCGTTGTTCCTGCAACGCGGTCATGTGCCGCACTGCCGACCCGCACAGCAGCAGTCGTAGCTGTGTCCTGCCCGCCACGCGGTCGAGAAAGGCCCGCAGCACTCCTGGGAGGTCCGGCGATGTCGCGACAATCTCTGGGAACTCGTCCAGGACGACGAGAAGCGGCTCGCGTTCCGCTGCCACCGCCAAGTCGTCCAAGGCGTCGTCCCAGTCGGAATACGGGCGCGTGAGCAGGTCCCGGAACCGTCCGGGGATGCCGGCCGCGACCTGGCGGGACAGCTGCGCCAGTTCTCCTGATGCGGCACGACCGGCACCCGTATGAAAGATCGACCGCCGTCCGTCGGCGAACCGGTGCAACAGGGCGGTTTTACCGACTCTGCGTCGTCCCCATATCACCGCTGGTCGTGGATGGGTCGAGGTCCACCAGCGCTCCAGCGCGGCAAGCTCCTCGACGCGATTGACGAACGCCATTCCGCCCCTGCTTACCTCGCACGCTACTTACATCACCTGTAACTTACCTCGGATGTCAGTAGGCCACCGGGCGGACAGCAGGGTGTCCCGGTCCCCGATCCAGGACGTCAGCAGGACGGTCGTGAGCGGCTCAGCTCTTAAGGCCCAGTACCTCGGCCGCTTCGGGATCGCTGTCGGCGAGGAAGTCCCGGCAGCGGGCGGCCTCCTCGGCCTCACCGATGGCGGCGGCGGCGCGACTGAGCGCCGCGAGCGCGCGTAGGAAGCCCTGGTTGGCCTCGTGGGACCACGGGATCGGCCCATGCCCGTGCCAGCCGGCGCGACGAAGCTGGTCCAAGCCGCGGTGGTATCCGGTCCGTGCGTAGGCGTAGGCCGTGACCGCCGCACCTGCCTCCAGGGCGCGCTCGGCCAGCATCGCCCAGGCGAGGCTTGAGTCCGGGAAGCGACCGGCGACCGTCTCCGCGGTCTCGCCGGCGTCGAGCGCTTTGGCGGCAGCCGGATCGAGAGTGAGTTTTGTCGGGGGCGGACCGTCAAGAAGATCCGGCCGTCCAGGGGAGGTCGTCATGGGGTCCATCCTGCCGGATCCCGGTTGCACTGTGCCGAGTGGGGATCGGTCAGAACAGGTTCTCACGCGGCGGACCCGGTGGGAGGGGGGTGGGCCATCGGGTCCGCCGCGGAATCAGGGTTCGAGGGCGAATCCACCTTCGAACAGTCATAGGATGTTACAGGATACGAACCTTTGGGATCACAGGGCGGACGGGCTGGTGACGGTGATGTCCCAGAGGTTCTTACCGACCACACCGGCCTGTCCGTCGTCGACCCGTGTCAGGTAGCTGTACAGCGATGCCAGGCCCTGGGACTCGCCGCCGAAGCGGCCGTCCACCTGCAGAATGAATTTCTTCTCGCGCATCGTGTTCTGCCAGACGTAGGCGTCAGCGCGCACCTCTCCGGCCAGAGCGGTGGAAAGCGTCGTACCGGTGAAGTTCGACGATTCCAGTTGCGCCTTCGCGCGGTCCAAGGTCATTGCGGGCTGTACCGGGGCGATCGCCTGCTGGACTGCCGCGACGTTGGGCACCGTTGCCGGCACCGTTGTCGGCACCTGCGGCGCCGGGCCGTTGTTGGTCAGGCCCATCTTGACCGAGCAGGACGGCCACGGGGACCAGCCGCGAGAGTTGTAGAGCTTGTGGGCTGCGTCGTCCTGCAGCGCCGGCGGGGCGTCACTGGGGAGGCCGGAATAGCCGAGACCGTGCCAGGTTCCGGCGTCGAACTGGTACGCGCCGTAGAACCCGTTACCGGTATTGATGTGATAGTTGCCGCCGGACTCACACTGGCGGAGTTTGGTGAAGTCGTCGGCGGTCGCGGCGCCTGCGGGACTGGCCGCGACGGCGAGACCACTGCCCACGAGTGCTGTGACAGCACCGGTGGTACGCAGGACCTTGACTGCGGTGGACGACTGTTGCGGGGCTCGGTGCCTGCCAACAGACGGCATGTGGGTCGGTCCTTCCCGTCGCCTACGAGGTGAGCTGTCGGGTGCGGGCTGGGAACATGCCCGGCCGGTGACGCCGATGAGCGTCGCCTGCTTTACCCCAAGGACACCGGTGGCCGGTATCCGGATGTGGTTCCCCCGATCCCGTCCGTGCGGCTTCGCGATAGGTCCTGCCGCGGCGGGCGGGGACGGGATTCGGCGTCCGTCCGCGCGGCCTCGCCGATCTGGCGAGTGGGGAGGACTCTAGCGAGCCTGGCCCTTTCGAAGCAAATCGGGGGTGTCGGATGAACTACACGGACCTGGCTTTCACCACCCGAATGGGCTACATGGCCCAAAGACAACACTCTACCCGGCGATTGGGGTGACCCCGATGGGGGGTCGTTTGTGCTGGCTTTTCGTAACACCGAGTGATCGGGCCGGTCGCCGTAGTGCTTTTCTGTTGTGTTTGTTGTCACGCAGGTGGGACCGACCCGACTCGTCCTCGCGGGGTCTATATCAGTTCGCGGCCGTCAGCTGCCGGCTGTTCAGCTGAAGGTGACCCCCCAGGTCTCCGGCCCACAGATTCCGTCGACCGCCAGGCCCTTGTCGGCCTGCAGGCGGCTGGCCGCGCCGGCCGACTCAGGTCCATACCGACCGTCAATTTGGATCTTGTAGCCAAGACTGTTCATCTGGTGCTGCCACGACCGAACGTCCGACCGCACCTGATCGACGAGGTCGGCGGTAAGGGGCATCGCATCAGCGGAGTTCGACGAGATGTCCGTGCTCACCGTGCGCCATTGCCAGCGCGAGGAACCGCTCCTGCCGTACGAGGGTGCCGGCGACGAGTCGGTGTCGGATGAGCTCGAGTCCGATGCGCTGGTGTCCGGTGCATCCCTGCTGCTGTCGGCGCCCGATGCGCCGGGACTTGCGGTGCCGGCCGGGTTGGTGCCGACTGGGCTGGTACCGACTGGGCTGGTACCGCCCCCGAGTTGGTCGGCGCCCATGCCCTTGCCGCAGGCAGGCCACTGGCCGAAGCCGGCGCGGGCGGCGAGCTTGATCGCGGCTGCATCCTGGGTGCCGGGGGCCGCGCTGCTGGGCAGGCCGGTGAAGCCCAGGCCCTGCCAGGTGCCCAGCGAGAACTGGTAAGCGCCGTAGTAGCCGTTGCCGCTGTTCGCCCCGTAGTCACCGCCGGACTCGCATTGGCGAAGCCCCTCCCAGGTCGTGGCGGCGCTGGCCGGTTGGGACATCGCGATGCCGCCACTGATCGCGGCGACCAGGGCCGGGGTCACCACCATGGCCCGGGTGCGGATCCGAGCCCGGCGAACTCCACGATGTCGGCCACGAGAACGTGTACTGGACATATTGGTAATGCCCTTCCCCACGCCTGCGAGGTGAGCTGTCGGATTCGGGCTGGGACTGCCCGGCCGCTTTCACGGCTTCACCCCGAGGACGCCCGATATCGACGTCCGAAAGTGGGTCCCCCGTTCCTGCCGCAAGTTTGGTTTTCGTCGAGCGAGGGCAGGATTCGGCGTGCCGCCCGACGTGTCCCCATCGTATCGACGGGCACGGCGCAGACCATAACCAGAATTGCTGGTGGCTGAACAAGCCGTGAATGCGGTTCGTGACTATGCGCACATCGCGCTGTCCACTCTTGCCGTTCCTCGAGATCGACTGCTAACGCGCGCATGCATGCGCTCAGCTTGCTTGCAGGCGGCCGAAGGAGGCGCGAAAAGCGATGTCGCGCCTCCTTCGGCCGGATGGGTCAGCTGGTCAGCGAATGCCCCGCCGAGCGTAGGTCTGCGCAGGCCTGCGCGACACGGGCGGCCATACCGGACTCGGCTGCCTTGCCGTAGCTGCGTGGGTCGTACTGCTTTTTCACACCTACTTCGCCGTCCACTTTCAGTACGCCGGCGTAGTTCTTGAAGACATGGTCGGCGATCGGCCGGGTGTATGCGTACTGGGTATCGGTGTCCACATTCATCTTGACAACGCCGTAGTCCAGCGTCTCGCGGATTTCGGCCAGGTCGGAACCACTACCGCCGTGAAACACCAGGTCGAAGGGCTTGGCGTCGACTGGCAGACCGAGCTGCTGCGCGACATACTGCTGCCCGTCCCGAAGGATGCCCGGACGGAGTTTCACATTGCCCGGCTTGTATACACCGTGCACATTTCCGAAGGTTGCGGCGAGCATGTAGCGGCCCCGTTCGCCGGTGCCGAGAACCTCGGCGGTGCGCCACATGTCCGTCGGCGTGGTGTAAAGTTTCTCGTCGATCGCACCGACGACACCGTCCTCCTCGCCGCCGACGACACCGATCTCCACCTCCAGGACGATCTTGGCCTGGTGGCATTCGATCAGGAGGCCGTCGGCAATTTTGAGATTCTCCTCCAGCTCGACTGCCGATCCATCCCACATATGTGAGTGGAACAGCGGATCCCGCCCTTCGCGGAGAACCCGGTCCTTGGAGATCGCAAGCAGGGGGCGCAGATAGGTGTCGAGTTTGTCCGCGGGGCAGTGGTCGGTGTGCAGGGCGATATTGACCGGATACGCTTTGGCGACATGGTGGGCGAACTCGGCGAGTGCTTGCGCGCCGAGGACCATGTTCTTCACCCGGGTGCCGGAGAGGAACTCGGCACCGCCGGTGGAGACCTGCACGATGCCGTCGCTGCCGGCATCGGCGAAGCCCTTCAGGGCTGCATTCAGGGTCTCCGACGACGTAACGTTGATCGCCGGGTAGGCGAATGCCTCGGTCTTGGCCCGGTCAAGCATCTGTGCGTAGACGTCCGGGGTGGCGATGGGCATGGTTGTGGCTCCTGTGGGC